>QHYO01000651.1 GCA_003224135.1 Acidobacteriota bacterium
CAGCAGGTCCGACCACACAAAGCACGGATGCCAGCGGAAATGTCATCCTGCACGCCACGGCAACGACTACGCCACAGCTGAGCGAATGGATTTATGCATTTTTCCCAGGAGACGCGAATTACGCGTATTCGTCTGCGAACGGTATCTATGTCAACGTGAATATCCCGGACTTTACGCTGGGACCGGCAGACGGGGTAAGTGTCGTGCCTGTCGCGGGACAAGCGGGCTCCGCTCAAATCACAGTAACGCCCGCAAGCCTGACGCCGAGCACAGTGGCACTGGCGGAGTGGGACGGGTACGGGCCGAACGTCGTCTTCGGCTACACGCTGGCTGTAAGTCCGGCACAGGTCAGCTTAAATGGATCAGCAGCCACCGCTACGATCACTCTCACGCCAGCCGTTACGATTCCAGCAAACATCGTTCACATCCAGGCCCGTAAGGTTGCTTTCTTAGGATTCGGACGTGGTGATTGGTGGATGATGAGCAGTGCTCTGTCCTTAGGAGCCTTGTTGGCGTTGTTCTTGCGACAGACGCGTCAGCATTTCAGATGGGCTTTTGGATTGGGCGCAATATGTCTGCTCTGCCTTGCCCTTGGCTGCGGCGGAGGCGGTGGAGGAGCGGGCGGCGGGGGTGGTGGAGGAGCGGGCGGCGGGGGTGGTGGAGGAGCGACATCGCCTGGACCGACAACGATTACTCTTACCACGTCGAACGCCAAGGTCGTCCAAGGAACCCCATTCACAATTACCGCGACTATTACTGCGAGCAATGCGCTGTCTGGAACGGTCACGTTTTACGATTTCGGTACTTCGGTCAGTGGGGTACCAGTCGTCAACGGTCAAGCGCAGACGGGCGCCGGGTACATCAACAACATTGGTATTCACCAAATAACGGCCACATACAGCGGGGACACTCACAATCTGATATCGACATCTTCGGTGTTGACGCAGGTCCTTACCGGAACGATCGCAATTCCCATCCAGGGAAGCACAGGCGGAAACGCTCACTACATTCAAGCTACCGTCGGGGTGCAATAGGGGCGGCGACGAGTGCGAGTTGCGTAGACCAGAAATCGTCAAGCCCAGTACAAAGAGAGACAACCTAGAGACTTGCCCACCGAAGTTTGTATTACGATGATTGGCAGTTGCAGCCGCTCTTTTTTTTGTCACCAGAGCAACCTCTGGCACCGAACGGTGTTCGAATGAAGGCAGCGGCTGATTCTGGCGAACGCCTGCGCAAAAGCTACAGATCCCAAGTCGGGTGGGTCCAACGATGAGAATTTTCCAGCGTAAAGATTTGTATGCGGCGTGTGTGACCTTGTTAGGCGCGAGCTTGTATCTTGGTGGAATCGCCAGGGCACAGAATCTAGCCCCACAGGCGCGAATTGTCGAGGCGGTTCAGAACGAGAAATTGGTGACGCTGCATGGCAACGTACATCCCATGGCGCGGCCCGCGAACGACCGCGGTTCCCTGCCCGACCAGCAACCAGTGACCAGAATGCACGTGTTGCTGCAGCGGAGCGCGGAGCAGGAAGACGCGCTGCAGCTGCTGCTCGCCGATCAACAGGATCCCAATTCGTCGAAATTTCACGCCTGGCTGACACCGCAGGAATTTGGACAACAGTTTGGTCCGGCCGAATCCGATTTGCAGGCGGTGAAGGCCTGGCTCAATTCGCAAGGATTCACGTCGCTGAGAGTGAACAACGGAAGAACGTTGATCGAATTCAGTGGCACTTCGTCGCAGATTCGGAATGCCTTCCACACCGAGATGCATCGCCTGTCGATAAACAACGAAGAGCATTTTGCGAATATGCAGGAGCCAAAAATCCCCGCGGCGTTGGCTCCGGTGGTTGGTGGGATTGCGGGGCTACATAATTTTCGGCCGAAACCGTTGCTTCACCGCTTGGGCAAATTCCGGCGCGACGCGTCGACGGGACAAATCACGCCTTTGTTTACATTTACTGATGTGAACGGAACTTTTTATGGAGTAGGCCCTGCCGATTTCGCCAAGATTTACAACGTCCCCTCAACCTTCGACGGTACAGGCCAGAGCATTGCCATCGTGGGACAGTCCAACATCAATCTTCAGGATGTTCGCGATTTCCGCACTATTTTTGGATTACCCACGAATGATCCGCAAATCATCCTCAATGGCGCCGATCCCGGTTTAGTTTCAGGCGATGAAGGGGAGTCGGACTTGGACGTTGAATGGGCGGGTGCAATTGCGCCGAAAGCAAAAATTATTCTGGTCACGTCTCAATTTACCGAGACAGATGGCGGGGGTGGTGTAGACGCGTCTGCCGAATACATCGTCGACAACAACGTGGCGCCGGTGCTTAGCGAAAGCTATGGGGCATGCGAATCCAGTCTCGGAACAGCAGGGAATGCATTTTACAATGCGCTTTGGCAGCAAGCGGCGGCCGAAGGCATCACGGTGGTGGTTTCCACCGGTGACAATGGCTCGGCGGGCTGCGACGACCCTAATTCCCAGTCTTCGGCGACACAAGGAATTGCCGTGAGCGGCATCGCCTCGACACCGTACAACGTAGCGATGGGCGGCACGGATTTCGATCAGGCCAATCTCCAAACGACATTCTGGAACCCTACAAACGGGAGCTCACAGGTATCCGCAAAAGGATACATCCCGGAAACAACGTGGAACGATTCGTGTGCGAATGCCGCCACAGCAGCGAACCTGACCGTATGCGCCAACGCCACCGCGACAAGCACAACCGCTCCGCTGAACATTGTCGCCGGCAGCGGCGGACCCAGCAGCATTTACACGAAAACGCAGGCGCCGTGGCAAACAGGATTCGGTGATACGACTGCCCGTGATTTACCGGACGTGTCGTTCTTTTCAAGTGACGGGCAGAACGGAAGTTTCTACATCGTGTGCGAGTCGGATCAAGACATTACCGGGGATACTGGCTGCAATCTGACAACTTTCTCCACGGCTTCGCCGTTCCACGACTTCCAGGCGGTGGGTGGAACTTCGGCAGCCGCTCCCACCTTTGCGGGAATCATTGCTCTCGTCAATCAGAAGACCGGACAGCGGCAAGGAAACGCAAACATTACGCTGTACTCGATGGCAAAGAGCGAGACATTTTCAAGTTGCAATTCGACTGGCGGGACCAGCGGCAGCTCGAGCAATACGACTTGCGTCTTTAATGACATCACAAAGGGTAATATTTCCGTTCCGTGTAACGGCGGCTCGACGAATTGCAGCAAAACATCGAGTGGTGGATTTGGAGTGCTCGTGTCTAACGGGAACCCTGCATTCGCAGCGGGAACGGGTTACGACCTCGCTGCGGGACTCGGTTCGGTCAACGTAGCGAACCTGATCAGCAAGTGGGCAACCCCTAGTTTGATCAGCACCAGCATTTCGCTCTCGCCATCTTCTATTAGCGGCACGGTCGGTTCGACAGTGGCCCTTAGTGGAGCCGTTACCAAGAGTTCCGGAAGCACGACTCCCTCCGGGGCAGTAGTCTTTGAAAATGCCACTACCGGCGCTCCCGCGGACTCGACAACGCTCAGCTCCAGCGGAACCTACAATTTCAGCACGGTATTTCTTCCCGCGGGAACATATCCGCTCAAAGCTCGCTACGGCGGAGACACGACGTTCGCTCCGAGCGAATCGACTCCGATCGCAGTCACACTTGCAAAGCAAAACAGCACGGTAGCCGTGAGTTTCGTGACCTTTACGAGCGCTGGCGCCATTTCGTCCATCAGCACGTCCGCGCAGACCGTCCAGTACGGGTCGGCTTACATTTTGCGCGTAGACGTCGAGAACGCGGGCGGAACACCATGCCAGAACAGCAGTGGTGCAGTGGTCTTTATCTGCCCAACTGGAACGGTGAACCTGTTCGATGGCACGAATGCCTTGAACGACTTCCCGAACGCGCAGAATCCAAATGCTTCCAGCACATCGCGGTTGAACGATCGGGGATTCACGGAAGATCAGCCGATCCAGTTAAACGTAGGAACACACGCGATTAAGGCGACCTACACAGCAGACGCCACGAGCAGTTACAACTCGCAGACGAGCAGTAACTCGCTGTCCGTCACGATTACGCAGGCGACGACTTCGACTGCAGTGACGCCGAGCGTGACCAGCATTACATCCGGTGGGAGCGTGACGTTGACGGCCACAGTGAGCTCAAACAGCAACTCTGCGCAAGGAGCGACGGGCACGGTGCAGTTTTTGAACGGAAGCAGCAATCTTGGTGCGGCGGCAACGTGCACGCCGGCGGGTGCAACTACGAACAGTTCGGGAACGTTTGTGGGCGCTTCGTGCACGGCGACGTTGACCGCAGCGCTTTCGTCCCTTCCGCCGGGATTCATTGACTTGCGTCCGCGCAGCACGCCATTTGTTTTGCTGGCATGGCTGGCGGCGGTGCTTGCGATGTTCAGCTTCTTGATGGCTGTGAAGCTAGCCGCTCGGCGGAAACAATACGCATATGCGGGTCTGGCATTCTTCCTGATGGCGGCAGCGGCGTTGGCTGGTTGCAGTGGGGCCAGCTCAAGCTCAAGTGGCGGGGGATCAAGCCGCACCATTTCTGCAAAATACAGTGGCGACACCAACTACGCAGGATCAACAGGCTCGACTACCATCACTGTCCATTAGCCTGTCGCAGAACTTCGATCAACAAAGCAAGAGGGCACCGCCGTGCTGCGCTCTTAGGAGGGCGAGAAGAATCGAGCCAGGGCGATCAAGGGCTCAGTTGATGACGGGCGGAAAGAAGACGTTCCAGAAGTTGGGAGCCGGCGCGGAGAATTCGATCGGCACCAATGAACCCTCTGAACTGTATTGCGGCGGACGAGGCACGTGCGCTTCGACTTTTTTCTGCGTGGTGATGTTTTCGATGGTGAGCTTGGTCCCCTGTGGAAGCGCTTCGGACAGCACGATGAGTCCGCCGGTGGCACTCACGGTGTGAGTGGCACCTTCGATAGCTTGAGTTTTACCGGCGAGCCTGATGCGAACGGACACGCGAAGCAAAACGCGTTGCGCGCGGCGGCGTTCTTCAGAGGTTAGCGGGCGCGTGAGTCCAGGCTTTGGCGAACCTGGCGCGTATTGTCTGGTAGGGATTGGCGGTTTCACAGTTCTAATCCCCAGAAATCCATATCCGGAGCGACAAGTTCAATTCCGTATTCCCAGCCCTCGGGACGAGGATTCCCTTTCCACACGATTACCGAGGCATTGCTCGTACCCGTCGCCAGGTTGGTTAGCGACAGACGTTGGTTAAGCTCAAGAGAATGCTTCAGTATGACCATGCAACCGTACGGATTCACCACACGGGTGAAGGCTTCGGCGCTGGCGCTTTTCCCTTCTGCTTCCCACTCTGCGCGAACGCGGACGCGCGAATTCATGCGGTTGCCGCGGCGCTTCTCGCTGTAACGGTTGCCAACGTCCTTCAGAAATGTACGTTTTTGCTCGGTCGTCTTAACCTGCATTCGTGTTCCTTCTCAGCTCAAGGTTTGCAAGCACAAACTTGAGACCTTGGTTCAGAGTTGTAAGTACAACTCTTTCAGCGCAGGGCTTAGAAGTACAAGCCCTGAAACCCTGAGACCATTACACTGGCATGCTAGAGTTGAGCGGAAACACGGTCAATGGTACGGAAGTAGACGCGGCAGCAATCGGGTAGCTGTACGAAAGGTCAGGTCAGACGCACACGGATGAAGAATTTGATCGTTAATGCAGATGATCTGGGTTGGACGCCGGGAGTGAACCGCGGAATTTCGGAAGCGCACCGCAACGGCATCGTAACCAGCACTTCCCTGCTGGCGAACGGATGCGCATTCGATGACGGTGTGCGATTATCGCGCGAATTACCGAGGCTCGGAGTGGGCGTGCACCTTAATTTGAGCGATGGAAAACCCGTCGCGCCCCCGGCAAAAGTAAAAACCCTGGTGAGCGAAAAAACCCGTCGCGCCCCCGGCAAAAGTAAAAACCCTGGTGAGCGAAGCCGACGAATTTAGCGGCGGCCCGGAGACGCTTCTGTTTCGCCTGACGGCCAAAAGTCTCGATACCAAGGACGTGGAGATCGAATGGGGCGCGCAAATCGAAAAAGTTTGCGCTGCCGGCATCCGCCCGACGCATCTCGACGGTCACAAACACGTTCAGATGTTACCGGGCCTGTTTGGAATTGCGTTGCGCCTTGCGAAAAGGCATGGCATCGAAGCGGTACGAATTTCGCATGAAACGTCGAGTCTTCGAGCCGCGCTGGCCGGCGGCAATGAATCGAAGAGTGTGATGCTCAAGCAGGGTGTGCAGGCACGCGGATTGAAGCTGCTGGCCAGGGATGCGCGGGAAATGGCGGAGCGGTCTGGCATCGCGACCGCCGACTATTTTTGCGGGATCGCACAAACAGGAGTTCTTAGCAGGAAAGGCGTGCTGCAGTTGCTGGCAAGCCTGCCTGAGGGAACGACGGAACTGATGTGCCATCCCGGTTATTCCGATGCTGAATTGCAAAACACCGCAACGCGGCTCCAGAAATCGCGGCAAACGGAACTGGATATACTGACGGACAAAGAGATCCGAAAAAGTATCGCGGCGCTGGGGATTCGCCTGATAAACTATCAGGAGATTAGCGCATTAGGAATATGAGCAGCGAACCCGAAATTCGATATTCGATCGTCGTTCCGTTCTTCAACGAGCAGGAGAATATTCCTCCTTTGTACATGAAGCTGACGGAAGTGATGGACGCAATTGGCGAGCCTTACGTCGTGGACGACGGCAGCCGGGACAATTCTTTTCGCGTCCTTTCGGAAATTTACGAACACGACCGGCGTGTAAATCTAATTCGTTTGCGGCGGAATTTTGGGCAGACGCCGGCATTGAAAGCGGGATTCGACTTTGCGCGCGGCAACATCATCATCTCAATGGATGGTGACCTGCAGCACGACCCGGAAGAGATTCCGCGTTTCCTGGAAAAAATTGAAGAAGGCTACGACCTGGTGAGCGGCTGGCGATATGCACGCAAGGATCACTGGCTGATGCGGCAGATTCCGAGCCGCACCGCGAACTGGATGATGGCCAAGTTGTCTGGCGTGGATTTGCACGATTTCGGAACAACGTTCAAGGCGTACCGGCGCGAAATCATTCAGGAAATTCAACTGTACGGCGAGTTACACCGGTTTATTCCAGCGTTGGCAAGCACTACCGGCGCAAAGATTGTGGAAGTGCCGATTGAAAACCTGGAGCGAAAAAGCGGCAAGTCGAACTATGGCATCGGGCGGACGGTTCGCGTATTCCTGGATTTGCTGATCGTCAAATTTCTGCTGGATTATTCAACGCGGCCGTTGCAATTTTTCGGATTGCTGGGGCTGTTTGGCGCTGGCTCTGGGACGCTCATTGGCGCGTACGTGGTGTTCAAGAAACTTTTCTATCACATTTCCGTGATGCAGGAACACGGACCGCTGATGCTGCTGTCCATCGCACTTCTAGTCAGCGGCATGCAATTTATTTCGATGGGACTGCTCGGCGAAATCATGGCACGCACGTATTACGAATCGCAGAGCAAACCGATCTACACGCTTCGCGAAGTGAAAAGCCACCGTAAGGAAACGGGCGACTCGGCTGAACCGGCGCGACCATCGGGGAATTCCGAACGTTGAGGAGCTGCCACCGCAAACGGCGCCAGCCTTTCATGCTTTTCGATCCATACATTTAACCATGCCAAGTCTTGACATCTAAGAGAGATTCCTCGCCTGCGCGGGGCCGGCATTCGCTCGCGAATGAAAAGAGGAATCGGCCCGCTCCGCCTGCCCCTGCGCAGGCAGGCTCGGAATGACGGTTTTGGGCTGGGCTTAGGCCGGAGGACGACCGTGAACAGAGAACAGTTTTACGCCATCATGAACGGAGAAGGAACGCTGGACTATGAAGTTTACTTGCGGACGAAGGCGCTACTCAGCTGCCAGACAGACTACGCGGAACTCTGCAACAAGGATGAGCTGCAGTTCCAGCTGGTGCATCAAGTGGAAGAACTCTGGATGAAACTGATCGCGTACACGCTGCTGGATATTGACGAGTACTTGCAGCAGGAAAATACCAACCGTGTGTTAACGCTTTTCCGCAGAATTCACGCAGTTCAGCAGCTGATGATTGAACAGATCGGCCTGCTAGAAACGATGTCGCCGAAAGAATACCAAGCGATTCGCCAACGCCTGGGAAATGGTAGCGGCCAGGAGTCACCGGGATTCCGGACACTTTTAAAGATGTACCAGCCGATATGGAATTCGTTTGAAGAGAACTATTTGCATAAACACGGACTGACCGTCGAGAAAATTTACAATTCGCAGTACGACCATGGCGACGCTTATGTGGTTGCCGAGGCACTGGCGGAATTTGACGAGCTGTTCCAGAAATTTCGATTCGAGCACATGCAGCTGATTCATCGCACGATCGGATTTGGATCGAAGTCGCTAAAAGGCCGGCCCGTGGAAATTCTCGAGGACGGGATGCGCCACAAATTCTTTCCGCAGCTTTGGGAAATTCGCAACGAGATGACCGATCAGTGGGGCGCGGAGTACGGAGTCAAAAGAGATCCGATCGGCGGGCATCACTAAAGAAGCCCCGACAGGAATCAGGGCGTGAGCCGCGTATATCTGCCGCGAAAGAAAAGTAGCGGCTGGCCCGGATAAAGTTGCGCGTATAGGACTTCACCTACGACAATCGTGTGATCGCCAGCGACGTGCGTCGTGTGCAGGCGGCAGGCCACCTGGCAGAGAACATTTTCCATCAGCGGGATATTTTCCGGTGTCCAGCGGAAGTGGACATTCAGACTCGCCTCTTCGCTCTCCGGCTGTTCGGCGCAGGAAAAAAAATCTGAAAGTTTCTGCTGCTCCTCCTTCAAAACGTTAATGCCAAAGACGCGCTTCTCTTGAAGCAAAGGGAGCAGGTGCGCGCGCTGGTCCACACAGACGGAAATGAGCGGCGGATCGAGTGACACTGACGTGAAGGAGTTGGCGGTCATGCCGTGCACCCGCCCTGGCGTACTCTCAACAGTAACGACGGTCACTCCCGTGGCGAATTGGCCGAGGGCTCGGCGAAAATCAAGTGAAGTAAGCGGTGCGGACGACATGGGATTTTCAGAAGATACCACAGGTGAGGAACAGACGGTGAAGCACGGTGCGAACACGGGCGGCCGCTGAAAGTAAAAAGGAGCGGCGCTAACTAAGAGCCGCTCCTTTTTGGACGGACACTTTTCACGTTAGCGTGAAGGTGGACGGTCCTTATTTTCCTTTTCCTTGTTGTTTTCCTTCTTTGGCGGCTGCGGCTTGGCATTCTCTTGCTGCTGCTTCGGCGGCGGCTGTTGTTGTTTTTGAACTTCCTTTCGGTCGTTCTGCGGCGGTTTTTGCTGTTGTTGTTGTTGTTGTTGTTGTTTTTGGATTTGCTGCTGGCGTTGCTCGTTCGCTCTTTGTTGCTCCATTC
>QHYO01000652.1 GCA_003224135.1 Acidobacteriota bacterium
ATTTCAATTTCTTCTCGGCTGCCAGGCGTAACTTGCGCGACAAACTGCCGTGATGCGCGGTGACCGCTTCCTTCCCCAACCGCTCGGCAAGATGATGCGCCATGCGCTCTGCGAGACGACGCGTGTTGACGAAGATAAGCGTGGAGCGGTGTTGCGTGGCGAGAGCGGCCAGCCGGTCGTAAATTTCCGCCCACATTTCGTTGGACGCAACTGGTCCAAGCTCGCTGCCGGGAACTTCGACTGCCAGGTCCAGCTGGCGGCGATGACCGATCTCGACGATCGCAGGATCGGGGCGATCGCTGCCAATCAAAAAACGCGCCACGAGTTCGATCGGTCTCTGCGTTGCGGAAAGTCCGATGCGTGTGAGGCGCCTGCCGGTCAAATGGTCGAGGCGTTCGAGCGAAAGGGCCAGGTGGGCACCACGCTTGTCGTCGGCCACGGCATGGATTTCGTCCACGATGACGGACTCGATGGTCCGCAGCATTTCGCGGCTCTTCGCCGCGGTAAGAAGGATGTAGAGGGATTCCGGAGTGGTTACCAGAATATGTGGCGGACGAGCCAGCATGGCGCGGCGCTCGTGCGCGAGCGTATCCCCGGTGCGCACCGCAATCCGAATCTCCGGCATCAAGATCCCGCGCTGCCCTGCGAGCTGCAGAATTTCGCCTAAAGGAATTTCCAGATTTTTCTGAATGTCATTGCTCAGCGCCTTCAGCGGCGACACATAAAGAACTTCCGTGCAGTGCGTCAATTCACCGCTGATCGCTTTACGCACCAGTCGATCGATGCAGATCAAAAAGGCCGCCAGCGTTTTACCAGATCCTGTTGGAGCCGAGATCAGCGTAGTTTTGCCGGCAAAAATCTGCGGCCAGCCTTCTTGCTGCGGTTCCGTAGGCGTGCCGAAGCGGCTGACAAACCAGTCGCGAACGAGCGGATGCGCCCATTCAAGACCGGAGGAGAGCGGTAGTGCGGACCCGGCGTTCATTTCCCAATTGTAGATTATATCGTGAGGATTCGCAGGCGTCTGATGACGTCGGCGGGATAGCGCTTCGCATTCGCGATGTCATCCCGTTCGTTACCGGGATTAAGTCGGTCATTAGCGCAGGGATTGCGAGCATCCACCTAAAGAGTTCTGACGGCGACGACGGTCAGGTTCGAATCGGGTGGATGCTGAGGGAGGTCAATCCGCAGCCGGCCTTCTGTCTGTCGAAATTTCAATGACTGTCCTCCGGCGAGCATGTGCGCGGACATCGCTTTCGCCTCCAGCCCGGATATCTCCAATGTCGACGACGGCCAATCGAAGATGTGGAGGAAGAGTCTGCCGCGTTTAGCCGTGGTTCGAATCGATTTCATGTTTTGCACCGGACCGTAGGTGGTTCCGTATATCGATTCGCCATTCACGGCTAGCCAGTCGCCGATGGCGCGGAGACGCTGCTGAAATTCGAGCTGGATCAGGCCATCGGGTTGCGGTCCAACGTTCAACAGAAAGTTGCCGCCGCGGCTCGCGACTTCCACCAGGCTTCGAATGAGAAATTCGGCCGACTTATATTCACGATCATTCGCGTTGTATGCCCATGTCTTGTTTATGGTCATGCAGGTTTCCCACAACTGAAAATCTTCTGGCGGCGGAGCTACGCTCTTCAATTCTTGTCGAACCCCGCTATCGGTCGCCGCAAAACGCACGCCCTTGGTCGGGATCACGTTGGGGATGAACTGCTCGGGAGTTTGATAATCTCCCGGCACGCCAATTCGATCGTTCACCAAAGTGGCAGGCTGCAGTTTCTGGATCAGCTCAACAAAGCGATTGCCATCGTATTTCTCCTGATGATGCAGTCCGTCGAACCAGATCAAAGCAACCGGGCCGTATTTCGTCAGCAGTTCGGTCAACTGCAACCGCATGTACTCGAGGTACATTGGCCAGTCAGGACGTGTGGGCTCCCCGTTCCAATTTTCTTTCGCCAATTTCGTGGTGTCACGAAAAGCCGGGTGGTGCATGTCGGGTGGTGAGTAGTAAAACCCAACTGGCATGTCCCTTCGACGACCGGCATCCGCCAGTTGCCTGACGACGTCCCTTCCGTAGGGAGTATTCGTAATCTTGTAGTCTGTGTAGGAAGAGTCGAACATGCAAAAACCGTCGTGGTGTTTCGTCGTGAACACCATGTATTGCTGTCCGGCGGCCTTAGCCAAATCAATGAAGTGATTTGCATCGAACTTTGATGGATTAAACCGCCGTGGCAACTCGCGATACTCCGCCTCGCTAATGCCCCCCGGTGTGGGTGTCATGATGGGCCACGAGGCCTCGACGCTAGCCAGTGAGTATGGTCCCCAGTGGATAAACATTCCAAATTTTGCGTCGCGGTACCAGCGTGTCCGGTCGTTCGCGAGGCCGGGGCCCAGTCCCTGATCACGCATAAATGGGAGTGACGACCCGGCAAGCGCAAGTCTTATGAAATCGCGTCGAGAAGCCAAACGAGCATCCACGAGGGCTGAGATGCTATCACGACACTTGCTCGCGCAAGACTGTTCGCGCACAGCTGGCTTACAAAGACGCGCAATATCCGGAACTAGTTACGGTCGTAGGCGACGGCAATGCGGTATGATGCCGAGCGGCTACCATCCAAGTATTGCCGTGCCTGAGCACCGCATCGGGTTTCTATGCACGATAACCGCACATCGAGAGGTCGTGGACCGGCAATTCGTTGTGCTGAGCATTCAACCAGGATTCGAGCAGGTTAGCTCTGGCCTCCAGGCAGGCCACAAGTAATAGGCAAGCCCTGCGGACTCTTTATGGATCGAGAAGATCACACATTCATTTCGTCGCGTGGTTCTGAAGCGACAACGGTGCCCGCGGCTGTTTCGACGAGAATCCACACTAAGATTGGCAATTTCCGTTGGGCGATCTGCGCGCTGTTGTTCTTCGGCGTGATGATCAACTACATGGACCGGCAGATCCTTGGCATATTCAAGATGACGCTGCAAAAGGAGCTGGGCTGGAGTGAAGTGGACTATGGCCACCTTGTCGCGGCCTTTCAAGCCGCCTACGCGGTGGGCCTGCTGCTGGTCGGGCGCTGGGTGGATCGCCTGGGAACCCGCCGCGGCTATTCACTGGCAATGATCTTCTGGAGTTTGGCTTCCATGGCCCATGCGGCTGGCCGGACCCTCGGGCAATTCGTCGTGGCCCGTGCGGCGCTGGGCGTCGGCGAAGCCGGTGTCTTTCCCACCAGCATCAAGTGTGTAGCAGAGTGGTTTCCGAAAAAAGAGCGTGCCTTGGCCACGGGGATCTTCAACGCCGGCACGAACGCGGGCGCTATCCTGACCCCGATTGTCGCGCCGATGATCACCGTGCTTCTGGGCTGGCGCTGGGCGTTCTTCACCGTGGGCGCATTAGGATTCGTCTGGTTGTTTTTCTGGTTGGTAGTATATGCCAGGCCGGAAGAACATCGCCGTTGTGGGCGTGCGGAACTCGACTACATTCGCAGTGATCCCAGCGAAAGTGTGCAAAGGATTCCCTGGGTCCGTCTGCTGTCTTTCCGCCAGACGTGGGCCTTCCTCATTGCAAAATTCCTGACTGACCCCATCTGGTGGTTCTATTTATTCTGGGTTCCGGACTTTTTGCAGCGAAGGCATAATCTCCGGCTCCTTCAGGCCAGTTTGCCGCTGGCGACCATTTATCTGATCGCGGCATTCGGAAGCGTCGCGGGCGGCTGGATATCGTCTTCGTTGATCGATCGAGGCACCACAGTCAACGTGAGCCGCAAGGCCGCCATGCTGGTCTGCGCGTTATCTGTGCCGCCAATTGTTTTCGCCACTCGTGTCGAGGGCCTGTGGTCAGCCGTTCTCATCATCGGCCTGGCTGCGGCGGCGCACCAGGGCTTTTCCGCAAATCTCTTCACGCTCTCTTCAGACATGTTTCCGAGCCGCGCGGTGGCCTCAATCGTAGGCATCGGCGGAATGGCCGGCGCCATTGGAGGAATGCTGATCGCGAATCTTGTGGGTCACCTGCTCGAGTGGACCGGAAGTTACATGGTGCCGTTCTTCATCGCGGGTTCGGTGTATCTGCTCGCATTGGGTTTCGTTCATCTTCTGGCGCCGAAGCTGGAGCCAGCTCGGATCAACGAGGCGATATGAACGCAGGTTTCAAGGATTCAATGGCACCAAAAGGCAATCACCCGGCAAACTACTTGCCGCGAAACAGAAAGGAAAGATCGACAATCAGAATAATCACCACTGCCAACTCCAGCACAAAGCTGCGGGTTTGGTTGAACTGGTCCACCATAAACCTGTATAGCTCGCCGGCAGTGCGCAGCTTCTGGTCCACCAGCGCACGGTAGTCTGGCACGCCGACTTTGGCGGCGGCCAAACTATACAGGCGCGCATAAAACATATCGCTCAGGAACTTGATCGCGTTATCCACCTTCTCGGTCAATTCCATAACATCCAAGCGAATCGTGTTCAGGCGGGCCGCCTCCCGGGAGAGTCGCCAGGCGGTAGTTTTACGCTCGAGCGAGCGATAAACGCCGTCCAGTAGCTGCGTGAGCAAGCTGTCGTAATGACGGAATTCCAACAGCTGTGTGTTCGCATATTCGAGTATCTGGATCGTCATCTCTGCGCCCTCTGTGCTGCCATAGACCAAAGCGCCCGTCCAGCCCACTACCAGAAGGTCTGTTCGAGAATAGGAAATGCTCGACTGCAAAACTTCCTGACGTTCTGCCTCTGACAAGGGCACTGAGTCTCCGCGAACGAGCTGAGCAATCTCCTGGGCATGAGATGCAAGCAGCTCCCCGGCCGACACGTTTTTGCCGTCTGCCCCGGCTATTTCCGGAAGATGGACGATAAGATAGTCCTCTCTCAGCCAGGTTTTGTAAGGTCGAACGAGTGCCGGCTTTATACGGTTCAACGCAATGGTAAGCAGGTCGCTTGCACGATTGTCGAGTTCGGCGGCATTGATCCATCGGTAGGACTCTAAAACCAGAGACTCCCAATCGCCCTCAAATGGCAATTCCAGTTCGATGCTGACCACTCCATAGTCATAGTATTTCGTCCTTACTTCGACGCTTTCACCTGTCTCGAGGACCATTAGACCGGCTGGCTCGACTCCGGGAGGTCTTTCAAACCTTAAATGATGCGGGATCGGGTGGACCACACTCGATCGGAGCTCTACGCCTTTTGATTCGAGCATGGACCGGAGAACATCTAGAGCGATGGCCTCAGAAACATCATAGAGAAACAGAACCCGAAAATACCCGTGCAAAGGAGTAGTCGCTGCCAAAATCCACCTCTAGAGTATTTGCTTGTCCCTTGCGGAATTGCTCCCGAGCACCATTTTACTCTGAGCTTGAAAAAAGGGTTCCCATCCTGCCACGCGTGGCCCCGCCAAGGGCATCCGACGTCCCGTTTTCACCGTATGTCTAGAGTGTGCAGGGAATCGAGGACAGGCGGGCGCAAACGAAGATGACCAGCGAATCGATGATGCGGCTCATCTCTAACTTACTCTTGCAGCTTGCTTTGTTTGGACAGGCTCAGTTCTCGAGCTCCTACCATCAACCGTGGAGTTCGATGGCAAGCGCAGCTTCGCGCGCGATGCCCGGTTCTGGAAGACGAAAAATTAACTGGTTCCGGCCGTTTGGCTGGCGTTATTATCCGGGCAGACGGGGCTCTGTAACCTTATGGGGCCTTGGACATCATGAGGGGCGGGGAAGACTGAAGCCAGTCCTCAGCGGACCCTGGGCGGATGCAAAATTGACATTCGTCATTTGCCATCTGGCCCGGCTTTTCAATGATCTTCGGGACGGCAAGCCGTCTCGAGGGAAATCCGATCGCAAAAAAATAAGAGGAGAGAACTGTTATGACCAAGTCAAGGAAGAGCTTGATCGTTGGTGCAGCGCTCGCGGGTTTGCTGGCGAGTGGCAATGCCGTCCAGGCGTCAAATCTGCTGTCCAGCGCCAAGGCTGGCTTGAACGCCTCAAGCCAGGACAAGGATCAGAAGCCGGAGAAGTCAGAGAAGGCGAAAGATCCAAAGGACCGGCACGCTTGTAAAGGCCAAAACTCCTGCAAAGGTAAGGGCGGCTGCAAGTCGTCCGATAACGGATGCAAGGGTCAGAACTCCTGCAAGGGCAAGGGCGGCTGCCGGACCGACGGAAAGCCGATGGAAGAGAAACCGCCTGCCTGAAGATCGTTTCGGAAATAGGCTTATAAGCTAGAGGCCGGTGCTTCTCGCCGGCCTCTAGCGAAGTCCGCCGCTCGAATTCTGACTGGGAGAAAATCAGTTGCCCGCTAATCGCTT
>QHYO01000648.1 GCA_003224135.1 Acidobacteriota bacterium
AAGGTAAATCCCACACAATGCGAAGCCATCACCATGGTCGCCATCCAGGTGATGGGCAACGACGCCGCCATCGGCTTTGCCGGCTCGCAAGGCAACTTCGAGCTCAACGTCTTCAAGCCGGTCATGATTTTCAACTATCTCCACTCCGTTGAACTTCTCGCCGACTCCTGCAACTCCTTCGTCGACCACTGCGTCCACGGCATCGAAGTCAATCGTGACATCGTCGACCACTACGTCAAGGATTCCCTCATGCTCGTCACCGCCCTCGCTCCCAAAATTGGCTACGACAACGCCGCCAAAGTCGCCCACACCGCCCACCACGAACACACCAGCCTCCGCCAAGCCGCTCTGAAGCTCGGCTTCCTCACCGGCGAAGAATTCGACGCCCTCGTCAAGCCCGAAGACATGACCCATCCATGAGCACGATCGATCCGATCACACAGAAAACCGGTGTCGCTTTCCGGCCAGCGTCCGCTCTTACTATTGCGGCGCTACATGCGCTCGGTGTTCCAGAAATAGTCGCGTTCTATCGACAGTCTGAGCCGTCGAAGTGCATCGAGATCGGCAAAGTCAGAATTTGGCCGGTCGCACACATGCTGAAGGAGAATCGTGATTATGTTCCTGGCGATTACGCCTGGCCATGTGGCTATGTAGTCTTCTCGACGACTATTTACGGCGACGCGCATTGCTTTGATTTGCGGGCTGCGCCAAAGACAGGCGCCCCCATCGTCCTGATCGCGCACGACTTGGAGCCGAAAGATGATGAAATGAAGCGCGAAGATCTCGCAAAACTTGCGAAACCTATTGCGCATTCCTTCGAAGTATTCTTGGAAGCTTTCGTCTCCGGGTTCCTCGATATTAAACCCCTTTATCCGCCTTTTGAATCTGGTAACCAACCGGAGGCCAAACGTTGAACGCCATCAGTAGAATCCATATCATTCTTCGGTCCTCGAGTCGCGCCATCGCGATTCTGGGTTTGCTATCTGTTTTCTCGAACAATCGAGCGACAGCGCAGGAGAAGGTCACGCTGAAGCCGACGCCGAAGACTGTGGCCTGGGGCTACTACGACGCGAAGGCTGCGCCGGTGCTGCGCATCAAGTCCGGCGACACCGTGGAAATCCGAACGCTCATTACGAACAGTCCTAAACGGCTGGAAGACGCCGGGGTGCCGCCGGAGCAAGTCGAGCAATCGCTGCGCGACATCACCGAGCAGGTGAAAGACAAAGGCCCCGGCGGGCACATCCTCACTGGGCCGATCTTCATCGAAGGTGCGGAACCGGGTGATGTGCTGGAAGTGAGAGTTCTGGCCATAAAGTTGGCGATTCCTTACGCGTACAACGGGTTCGGCGCTGGCCGCGGATTCCTGCCGGACGATTATCCTTACTCGAAAATCAAAATTATTCCGCTGGATGAAAAGCGCATGGTCGCGAAATTCGCGCCGGGCATCGAGATTCCGCTGCATCCTTTTTTCGGCAGCATGGGCGACGCGCCACCGGAAAGCGCGGGCCGCTTCAACAGCGCGCCACCGTGGATTATGGCGGGCAATCTCGATAATAAGGACCTCGTCGCGGGCTCGACGCTCTACATTCCCGTGCATGCGCCGGGCGCGCTCTTTGAGGTCGGCGACGGCCACGCCGGCCAGGGCGACGGCGAAGTGGACATCACCGCGCTAGAAACTTCCCTCATCGGCACGTTTCAATTCATCGTACGCAAAGACATGCACCTGAAGTGGCCGCGCGCTGAAACGCCAACTCACTACATCACCATGGGCCTGAACGATGACTTGAATGCCTGCGCTACGCTCGCCGTCCGCGAGATGATCGATTTCCTCACGACCGAAAAACATCTCTCGCGCGACGACGCCTACATGCTCTCGAGCGTCGCCGCCGATCTCCACATCACCGAGCTAGTCGACGGCAACAAAGGCGTCCACATGATGCTCCCCAAATTCATCTTCATCTCAGCACCATCGACCGCAGACAAAACCCACCCATGAGCGATGCCCTGAAGTCAGTCGAATACGGCCGCTGGAAGCTTCGTAGCGATGCGACCGCCACCAGGACAGCTTATGCGAAACTAGCTGCGGGAAGCCCGCAGGAGTGCGGTTGCGAGCCGTGCCGCAACTTCGCCGCGCAAAGAAATACAATCTATTCTCGAGCTGCAGGTGCTCTGTTCGAGGCTCTGGGAATAAGGTCGGACCGCGAAGCAGAAATCTATCGCATGGGCCGTGTGGAATCCGGAAGGCATCTCTACGGCGGGTGGTTTCACTTCGTTGGCTTTATAGTTTCTGGTGCCGATGCTGCGAAACAGGTTTCGGAAAACGTTTGGCGGCCTGATCTGGAAAGTGAATCCGAAAATTTCGGTCTGGGATTTACCTCCCGCGTGCATCTCGTCCGCGAGCCGTTTAAGGGAAGCCCGCTCGTCCAACTGGAATTCAAAGCCCACGTCCCATGGATTTTGGAAGCGAAGGAACCTCAATAGTCGGGAGCCAAATGATTTTTCGTACAGCGACGATCGCCTTGCTGATTCTCTGCGCTTTCTGCGCTCCGGCCTATGTGTTCTCCGCGTTAGGTTTTTCTTCTTTCTATTTTGCGCAAACCGAAAAGCCAGAGTGGTGCCGCAATCTCCCCCGCCCGGAATACAAATCCCTCGAACAAATTCCCCTTAACGATCCGTGGTTTGAAGTGTACAAAGTCGCGCCCGCCACGTTCGCAATCTACGAACCGCATCAAGCCGAAGAAGTCATTTCCTACCTCATCGTCGGCACCAAGCAGGCGCTTCTCTTCGACACCGGCATGGGCATCGGCAACATTAAGGCCGTCGTCGCACGCCTCACGTCACGCCCCATCGTAGTCCTCAACTCCCACACCCACGACGATCACGTCGGCGGCAACTGGCAATTCCCTTTCGTTTACGGCGTGGACACCGCCTTCACCCGCGCGAACGCTAAAGGCTCCCGCGAAGACGCGCAAGCCGAAATTGGAAAGGATCAAATCTGCGGCGCCCTTCCAAAGAATTTCGATCCCGCCAAATATTCCACCAAGCCCTGGAAAATTTCGCTTCTCGTTCACGACCACTTCA
>QHYO01000650.1 GCA_003224135.1 Acidobacteriota bacterium
CAAAGCCACCATGGACGAGAACGATGTTCTTCATGGCTCGATACCTCCTTCTTTCGATGATGCGGAATACATCGGCGGGACTCGCTTTCGGACCGTGCAACGGGCCCTGAGCGTTTGGCCCGAATGTGTCGGAGTGTAACGAGGGATCAGTGAACCTGTCAACACAACGCCAGAATCCCTACTTCGCGGATTGTCGGCAATCCGGAAGTAATCTGATTCTCGGGCTAGCGGGATTAGTACCCGGAAG
>QHYO01000103.1 GCA_003224135.1 Acidobacteriota bacterium
AGATTCGGCAGGGTGCGCATGCCGTAGAGCATTTCCTCAAGCAGACGGCGCGCGATTGCAGTTTGGTCGAATTGCGGGGAGACGTACAAGCCGCCGATCAGGCCCTTCTGTTCTTCCATGACATAAAAGGTGTAGCCTGCCGCGGCGCCATTTTCATAGGCTACGCAGCCGGAAAGCGCGCGAGCTTCGAGAAAGCGCTTGATAAGTTCCAGCGCGCCGCGGTAGTCCCAATGCAGTTCGTCGCGCCAGTGAAGAGACTCTTCCTCAAGTAACGGCTCGATCTGGCGGACGGTGGTTTGGCGCAAATCGACAATGTTCATGAAAGGTAAAAAAAACGTGGCCCGTGGCTCCCCTGAAACCTCTTTATCATAGCCCATTCATAAAATACGAGGGCTGCGGATCGCCCGACTCGATATAAATGCGACACAGTGAAACGGATCTCCGCTTTTGCGAAGAATGACGTGTGCTAGAGTCGAAATAGTTAGCCAAATCCAACATGAGGCAATGACAAAGGCGCGCGCAGCACGCTTATTCGCGCAGGCCACGTATGTCAATTCTCTTCGAGCTCCGCTATCCAACCAAGTGGTATACCAAGCTTTTTACGGCAGTCGTCGCGGTGATTTTCTTTGCGGGATTGGCAACACTGGCCATCGCGGGATTCCTGGTCTATCGCATCGTCAAACCAAACCGAACGAGCTCTGAAATTAATCTGCAAAGCTTTCCAGGGCGCCCGGACGCGGTGCAATTCGATGTACCCGTGCCTGCGGGCCATCGTGAAGGATGGTTTTTCCCGGGATTTCGCGGAGCGCCGACAATTATTCTGTGCCACGGCTATGAATCAAGCAGGGGCGAGTTGCTGACGCTCGTTTCGGCGCTGCAGGATCACCAGTACAACGTTTTTGTGTTTGATTTCGTGGGCCACGGTGGGAATGCGGGAACAACTTCCTTCGGTTACCGCGAGACGCCGGAGTTGAAAGCTGCGATGGATGCGATTGCGCAACGAGGCGACGTGGATCCCAACAGTTTTGGCGTGTGGGGCCACAACATGGGCGCGTATGTAGCGACGCGACAAGCGGAGGGCGACAAGCGCGTGCGAGCTCTTGTCCTCGATTCAGTGTTTGACCGTCCGGAACAAATGGTGAAGGTAGAGGTGGGCAAGACCGGGCTTGGCGGATTTCCGTTCATGGCGCGCGCTGCGGAATTGAGTTTTGACTGGCTGAACTACGAGCACCACCAGGATCCGCCACTTTCCGCGCGCTTGAGTGTCCTTGCTGGAGTACCGAAACTGTTTTTGCAGCCTGCGGACGAACACGAGCTGGGCGACAGTACGCGGCAGCTGTTTACAAAGTCGCCGGAACCGCGCGAATTGGTTGTGCTGGCGCACGGCAATTACGTGTCGCTTCCTGAAGAAGAAAAGAGATCGTACGAGAACCGCGTAGTGTCGTTCTTTCTACTTCACCTCCCTCCTTCCACCAAGGCGAGCAGGTGAGGCTGGCGAGCTAACTTTGTATAGATATTCGCCGCTTTCTTCAAAAAAGGCTGGGTCCGCGCTACAAACGTACGGGGCGGGCACAATTCCTGCGCAATTTCTGTTCCGTAATAGCAGATAGCCAACTCTAGGATGGTCCGGGTCCCAATCGGGAACCTCCCTATGCAGATAGAAGTTTAGCCCGTAGTGCTTCCCGCGGTTCATATTTCCTACAAACAAATCGTCAGCGACAGCGGTTTGGCGTCTGATGGTGTTTCCAAGGGTCTGCCCCGACGGGTCGTACTGAAAGCTTGACCATACAAAGTAAGGCGCGAAGAGCGTCGCAGCAACCATCGGAAGCGCTGCCAATGGCGGCAGCGAAATTGCCGAGCCATGAGCTCGATTCGAGCGTGCGAAAATCAGAAATAAATTAGCGAAAGAGAATGAAAGTGCAAGTAGCGCATATGCTGTACCGGCTTTAGCATTCAGATGCGAGCCTGGCGAAGTCAGGCGGCCTATTTGGAAGAGAAGTAATGATGTGATCGCAAAAAAGAGCGACCCTATTGCAGCACACACTCGAAAGGACTTGATGCGAATTGGTCCAAGCGATTGGACTCCACGTGCTAATAGAAGACCGATCGCAGGGATTGCCGGAAGGATGTATCCCGGTAGCTTTGACCTGGAAATAGAGAAGAAAAGGATAGAGAACAGCGACCAAGCCAGGAGAAATGATGTTAAACAATGATGGCCTCTGGTACGAAACCCGCGCGAGGCAGACCAGATCATAGTTGCAATCCACGGTAGAAACGCGATCAGCAGGATCGGAATGTAAAACCAGAAGGGCTGCATGTGCTGGAATTCGGGCGTCAGATAGCGTCTAAAGTTGTGCTCGATGATGAAGATCCGGAAGAAATCGGGATTGCGGCGGGCGCACAGGATGTACCAGGGCAGGGCGGTTAGACAAAAGGAGGCGATTGCTGCAGGGTGGAGCAGGCGAAAAGCATCACGCCAGCGCTTCGTGAAAATAGCCCAGAAGAAAACCGCTGCTCCGGACAAAATAATGGCGGCGGGACCTTTCGCTAGAACAGCCAGGCCCAGGAAACAACCGAAAAGTATAAGCGCGAGCCACGGTGTTCGCGGGAGGATTGGCGTGTTTTCGGTCGTTGTCACCATCCCAATTGCGACGGCGGCGCAGACCATTGCCGCGGTGAACATGCCTGCGAACGGCATGTCCGTCGCTGCGGCGTGCGAGAAGCCAATCATGCCGACGCTTGTGGGCAGCAACAGCAGCAGCCAGCGCGCGCATTCTTCTCCGTAAGTGCGCCAGGCCAGCCATGCGAGCGCCAGCGTCGCCAGCAGCGCAGAGATCGCGCTTGGCAAGCGGGCGGCGACTTCGGGTGGTGCGCTGGAGCCAAAGAGCTTGAAGAAGATCGCGCCTCCCCAATAGAGAAGCGGAGGTTTTTCGAACCACGGCTTTCCGTAAAGCCGCGGCGTAACCCAATCGCCCGATTCCGCCATATCGCGCGCGATCCAGGCATAGCGCGGCTCATCGGGACCGACGAATCCAATGACTCCGAGATGGCTGAAATAGCAAACATAAAGAGTGATCAGGATCAGAATGGTCCAGCCGATGCGCTGCGCGGGCGTCGCAGTGATTTCGCCGGACGGTTGTGAAGTCATAGACAGTTGATTTTCTCGACCAAGCCTCGAAGCGTATTTGACGATGACCGCCAGGAGATAATTTTAACGATGACTCCCGAGCCGTCAATTTTAACGATGACCGCCAAGGGGTCAATACTTCTAGCATAATGTCCAACGATGAAGGAATGGATCGCGTACGCTGTGGTGTCGAGTGTGGTCAAGCTGGCGGGCGCGTTGCCGCGTTCCTTGGCTCGTGCGTTAGCCGAAGGCCTGGCGAGAATATTGTTCGCGCTCACGCCGAAGCTGCGCAAGACTGCGGAGTTTAACTTGAAGCTCGCGTTTCCACGGTGGACGGACGCGCAGCGCGAAGCAACGATTCGAGGGATGGTGCGCAGCCTCGGTTGGATGGCGGCGGAGTTTGCGCGCATGCCGCGCTACACTCGGAAAAATATTGAAGAAATCGTCGTTCTCGATGGACATGAAAACTTTCTGGAGGGCCAGCGTCGCGGCAAGGGCGTCCTTTTTCTAACGGCGCATATGGGCGCGTGGGAACTTTCGTCGTACGCGCACGCGGTGTATGGCTATCCGCTGCATTATATGGCGCGGCCGCTCGATAACGCGCGCCTCGATGGGCTGGTGAACCGCTATCGCGGGCTCTCCGGCAACGCGCCAATTTTCAAGAACGAATCAGCACGCCTGATGCTTAGGATCTTGAAAGACGCCGGCACCGTCGGCATCCTTGCCGACCAGAACACGATGCGCGAAGAAGGAGTCTTCGTTGATTTTTTCGGTGTGCCAGCCTGCACGACCACCGGTATCGCGCGCGTGGCACTTCACACCGGGGCCGCGGTTGTACCGGGATACGCCGTGTGGGACGAATCGCTGAAAAAGTATCGGCTGCGGTTCGAACCGCCGCTGGAACTCGTTCGAACAGGCGACGCAGAGCGCGACATCGTCGAAAATACTCAGCGCTTTGCGAAAGTGACTGAAGAGATTATTCGAAAATATCCGGAACAGTGGGTCTGGGTGCATGCGCGTTGGAAGACACGGCCGCAGGGCGAGCCGCCACTTTACGATTTTCTGTGAGCTGGCAGGATATGAGTTTGCGCGGAGTGGTGACTTGGGAGGCGTGATGAAACACACGGCGAAGGATTTGGCCGACAAGATTGACGCTGTTGTGGAGGGCGATGCTTCGATCGAGTTGGCTGGCGTGGCTGCACCGGAACGCGCGTCGTCCGGCGATTTGATTTTCGTGGACGCGGCGAAGCACACCGCGCGCGCCAGAGCGTCAGCTGCCGCGTGCGTGATTCTTCCACCGGGACTTTCTGTTACGGGGAAAACGATTATTCGCGCGAAAGAAGCTAAAGTCGCTTTCGCGAAGGCCGCTGCGCTGTTGCGCGAAGCTTCTATCATTGCGACGGGAGTGCATCCTACTGCGGTGATCGCGCCGCTGGCAAAAATTGCGCTGAATGCCAGCATTGGACCTTATGCCGTAATCGGAGAAGACGCGCATATCGGCGAATGCACGCAGATCGGTGCGCATTGCGTCATTGGTGCGGGAAGCTGGATCGGGGACTATTGCCGGATCCACCCGCGCGTTACCCTATATGCGAATACGCGGATCGGCAATCGTGTCGAGATTCATGCGGGGGCGGTGCTGGGCGCGGATGGTTTCGGCTACACGTTTGGCGATGGGCGCCACTGGAAATTTCCTCAGGTGGGAATTGTCGAGGTTGGCGACGATGTTGAGATAGGCGCGAACGCCACAATCGATCGTGGTTCGCTCGAGGACACGCGCATTGCAGAAGGTGTGAAGCTCGATAACCTCGTGCACGTCGGCCACAACGTGCAAATCGGCGCGCATACGGTGATTGCGGCGCAGACTGGTATCTCCGGCTCCAGCGTACTGGGCCATCATGTGGTCGTGGGTGGCCAGGTCGGAATAGCGGACCATTGCACGCTCGAGGATCGATCCGTAGCGGGTGCGCAAGCGGGTATCCCGACCGGGAAGACGATTCGCAGCGGGCAAGTGGTGTGGGGAACGCCAGCCCGGCCGCTCGATAGGTTTAAGGAGCAGTATGTGTGGTTCGCACGCCTCCCGGAGTTAGGCGCGCGCATCAAAAAGTTAGAGGGTCAGCTGGAGGCCAAACTTGGCAAGTCCTGAACCGGCGCGAAAGTCATCGCCGTGCCGCCTGATCGTTGTTGGCGGGCACACGCGGAGTATTGGCAAGACGCAGTTGGTGTGCGATCTCATCGCCGCACTGCCCAAGGCGAAGTGGCTGGCTGGAAAAATCACTCAGTACGGACATGGCGTGTGCGCGACGAATGGGCATGAATGCGATTGCGCTCCGACAGAGCATATCGTGGCTCTTGACTGGGAATCGAGCGGAGGAGGCAGCACCGACAGCGCACGTTTTTTGCAGGCCGGAGCTGCCCGCTCGTTCTGGCTACGGACGAAGCAGGGCTACCTGGCGGAGGGAATGCCGCAGTTACGAGAAGCTCTGACCATCGTGGAAAAATCCGCTGCTAGGGACGGCCTCAATGTGATCGTTGAAAGCAATTCGCTGCTGCAGTTCGTAAAGCCGTCACTCTACGTCACCGTCCTTGACGCCACGCGCGACGATTTTAAGGATTCCGCGCGACTTATGCTGGATCGCGCGGATGTTTTTGTGTTCCGGCGCGGACTTGACGCCGGCGCAATTACGCAACCTCCATGGATGCAGCTTCCAACGCAGCTTTTGCGGCAAAAGCCCTCACTACTGCAGCGCGAAGGAGACCCGCTTCCTGAGCCACTGTTTCAGCTGGTGAAACGCATTCTTGAATCTCCTGCTACCGTTTCAGTGTGATGACGAATCAAAAAAACGGGACATCTTGGGCGTTGACCGTGCTGTCAAATGAGGTGATACTTACTTTAGTATCTGGCGAAGGCCTGCAAGAAGGCCTCCAAGTTGTTCCGCTTCGACTCTGGAACGATATGGAAATTAAGGAGTTAGCGGCAACCGCGGGTCTCTGGGGGACTCGCGTCCTGCGAGGTATTTCGTTTTTTAATTGCTCTGGGGGAGCATAGATGGCGTCACTCGTCAGAATGGGTGAGGAGTATTCGACTACCGCTGCGCCAGCGTCCTGGCGCGAGCAGGATTGGGCACAAAAACTTCCAGAAACGATCGAGCGTAGCGCGGAGCACTTGCTTTCTTTGCAGGTGCCAGACGGCTACTGGCAAGGCGAACTCGAAGCCGATTCCACGCTTGAATCGGACTATATTTACTACCTTTTTGTTCTTGGCAAAGCCGATCCCGTCCGCATTGCGAAGCTAGCCAATTATGTTCGCAGCAAGCAGCTCGAAGACGGGGGCTGGAACCTCTATCCCGGCGGACCGTCCGAGCTCAATGCGACTTGCAAGGCGTATTTCGCGCTGAAGCTTGCCGGCGACGACGCGAACGCCCCGCATCTGACGGCCGCGCGTGACACAATCCATCGCCTTGGCGGGCTGGAGCACACAAACTCCTATGTCCGCTTTTACCTTGCGCTCGTCGGAGCGCTGGGCTGGGAACTTGTTCCCGCGATTCCGCCGGAACTGATGCTTCTGCCAAACTGGTTTTTCATCAACATTTACGAAATGTCTTCCTGGACGCGTGGCATCGTCATTCCGATGGCGATTTTGAGCGCGCTGCGGCCGGACTGGCGTTTGCCTGAACACGCGCGCGTGGATGAACTTTTTAAGGATCCTTCGCGCAAAGCGGCAGCATTTGACTGGGGCGACCAGTTCGTTTCCTGGAAGAATTTCTTTCTCGCGCTAGATCGCGCACTGAAGATCTATGAAAAATTGCCGTGGAAACCGCTGCGGCAGCGTGCGTTGCGAGAAGCGAAGCAGTGGATGCTCGCTCACCTCGAGCGGACCGAAGGCCTTGCGGCAATCTATCCTGCGATGATGAATTCAATTTTCGCGTTAATGGCGCTGGGCCACGGCCCGGACGATCCGCTGACGTGGCGGGAGATCAAGGAATTCTCTCGGTTCGAAATTGAGGATGCAGAGACGATTCGTTTGCAGCCGTGCGTTTCCCCGGTGTGGGACACCTGCATCGCGATGGTAGCGCTCGAAGAGGCCGGAGTGGTGCCCGATCATCCCGCGCTGGTGAAATCGGCGGAATGGATTCTTTCAAAGCAGATTCTTGGTCCCGGCGATTG
>QHYO01000649.1 GCA_003224135.1 Acidobacteriota bacterium
AGATCATGGGCATGCTCGCCGCTGTGGAAATGTGGGCAAAGCGCGATCAGGATGCCGAATGGAGGGCTTGGGAGGCGTGGCTCGCCTACATCAGCGATCGCGTAACAAAAATTCCGGGCGTCACTACCGAATATGTGCAGCCCGTCGATCTGTCTAATCATGCGCCGCAGCTCCGCATCAAATGGGATGCAGCATCTCTCGGGATTACCGGCACGGAAGTTATGAACACGCTGTCCGAAAAGAATCCGCGAATCTTCCTGGCCGGCGCCAAAGGCCGCAGGCCGGATGAGATGGCGAGTTCCGTGAGCATCATGCCTTACATGATGCAGCCGGAGGATCACAAGATTGTTGCGGAAGCTCTCTACCAATTGCTTAGCAAGCCGCCAAAATTTGAAAACCCGGTCATTCCGACTGGCCAGCCGGAAAATGTTGCCGGCGTTTGGCATGTTCAGATCGAACACCTCCTCGGCACGGCGAGGCATTTGTTCTTCTTGGAGCAAATCGGTAACGTTCTGCAGGGTGTCCACGAGGGAGAAACCATACGAGGTGAATTGAAAGGAAGCGTTCACGCCGCTAAATTACAAGTGGCGAGCGTCCATCCAATCGAAGGGACATCGATCGAGTATTCGTTCACAGGTATTTCGAAGGATGGAACGATGTCCGGAACCCTATCGATGGGAGAATACGGAACCGCGCGTTGGAAAGCGAGCCGCACCAACGGGGCCGCGCGGCTTTAACGATTGCGGTTTCCTTCTGACGACCTGCCTGCGGTGCGGAAACGTTGACCATTCGCTTTCGCCTCAAAATTGCAAAAGCGCCGGCGGCGAATATTCGGATGCGTTTAGTTGTTTACGGCGCTCGTCGCAATCAGTGCCGCATTCGGAGACGGTCCGCGCAGCGCTTTGACGTGTTTTGATCCACCAACACTTGCACAGAGGAACCTTTTGGCGGCGGAAGCGCCTTCACCAAAAGCGACGCCTTCTGTTCACAAAGCGAGCGGCTGTTCTACGGTAAGCAATTCGAACAATTCCGCGCGAGAACGTTCTCGACATCGAGACAAAGAATCTTTAGCATTCCGTCATTCAAGAGCGCTGTTTTGCGATGAGTTTTCAGAACGAGGAAGGGACCTAGTGGACTCGCACAATTCCAATCCCATGCAAGCGCCGGAGATGAACCGTGAGTCGCTAGAAGTTACAGTGCTGATTGGTATGGCCGCGCCCGGCGCCGTGGCCCTTGCGGCGCAGCCCAAGGGACGGAAACCCGCATGACCGCACTTCCAATTCTGCGGCTGGGGGCCGTCAAGGACGTCGCTCGTTTTCAAGAGCATGTTCGATCGCTCGGCTTGACGATCCCCTGCGATCGCGAACTGCTTAGCGGACCCGATTCAGCGTTGCGATGGCCGCTCTCGCGTGGCGGAATCAAAATCGGCAACCGGATTGCAGTGCAACCGATGGAAGGATGGGACGGCACTACGGATGGAAATCCGACCGAGCATACGATCAACAGATGGAAGAAATTCGGCAGGAGCGGAGCGAAACTGATCTGGGGATGCGAGGCCATCGCGGTGTCGCATGAGGGGCGCGCGAATCCGAATCAGCTGGTGATTGCGCCGCACACGCAAGAGGGATTAGCGGGATTACGAGGGGTCCTTGTCGAAGAACACCGAAGGACGACGGGATCCGACCACGGGCTATGGATCGGGCTGCAATTAACGCACTCCGGACGCTACTGCCGTCCGAACAAGCACGACAGGCCCGAGCCGCGCATTCTTTACCATCATCCGATCCTTGACCGAAGACTGGGATTATCTCCCGATTATCCAACTCTCACGGATGGCGAGATCGGCGCAATCATTGAAGAATTTCATCGGGCGGCTAAAATCGCGCTTGAATTGGGCTTCGATTTTGTGGACATCAAGCATTGCCACGGATACCTGGGACATGAATTCCTGAGCGCGCACACCCGGGATGGGCGGTACGGCGGAAGCTTTGAGAATCGCACGCGATTTCTTCAAGAAGTTGTGCGCGGGATTCGCACGGGCGCGCGAGGGCTTTCGATCGGCGTGCGGCTCTCTGCTTGTGACACTGTGGCATACCGTCCCGACCCGTCGCGATCGGCGAATGGCAAATTAGGCCCGGGAATTCCCGAAGCGCATGACCACTTGATTCCATATCGCTGGGGATTCGGCGTGAATCCGTCGCGTCCTACAGAGATTGATCTAACCGAGACGATTCGGTTTTTGACTTTGCTCGAGGAAATGGAGATCCGGCTGGTGAATCTAACGGCGGGGAGTCCCTATTACAATCCGCATATTCAGCGGCCGGCACTCTATCCGCCATCGGACGGATATCAGCCGCCAGAGGATCCGCTCGTGGGTGTGGCGCTGCAGATGAACGTCACGCGGCAATTGAAACAACGCTTTCCCAACCTGATTGTGGTGGGAACTGCTTACAGCTACTTGCAGGATTTTCTGCCGCATGTGGCGCAGGCCGCGGTGCGGGAGGAATGGGTGGACGCAGTCGGTTTGGGAAGAATGATTTTGACTTATCCGGAACTCCTCAGCGAGGCAAGCGAAGGAAGAATCGTCGAACACAAGCGGATTTGCAGAACGTTCAGCGATTGCACGACCGCGCCGCGGAACGGTTTACCCTCGGGATGCTATCCGCTGGACAGCTATTACAAGAATTCCGAACTGGCGGATCGGTTGAAATCCGCGAAAGCGAAGCGATGAAAATCGATTCGATAGCCCAGCGGCAACACCTTAGCCGCAAGGTGCAGGGCATAGCCGCAGGACTCTTGCCGTTTGAAGTGGACGGGCGAATCGCCGTCGAGGCTTTTCAGAATCATCTGCGCGCCACGCATGACGCGGGATTGACGAACGCGGTGAACATGGACACCGGCTACGTGAACTATCTGAGCGATTCCGAAAAACAAGACGTGCTGCGATGGACCCGGGAGGCATTGGGGAAAGACGTGCCGTTTGTGGCCGGCGCCTACATCGAAGGGCAGACGGATGACGTTGTTGATCTCTATCGGAAGCAGATGGACGCTATTGTTACGCAT
>QHYO01000653.1 GCA_003224135.1 Acidobacteriota bacterium
CAGAGCGGATCGCAGAAAGTAAGCGTTCGTGATTCCAGGGATTTCCACTGGATACTGAAAGGCCATGAAGATGCCTTCGCAAGCCGCATCCTCTGGCTTCATTTCGAGGAGATCTTTGCCCTCATACAGGATTTGCCCTTCGGTTACGTTGTAGCTTTCGCGACGCGCCAACACTTGCGCCAGCGTGCTTTTGCCCGAGCCGTTCGGGCCCATGATTGAATGCACTTCCCCGGCATCCACCGTAAGGTCGATTCCCTTGAGTATTTCACGTTCGCCGACGTTCACATGCAAGTTCCTGATTTCGAGTAAGCTCATGCTGTTCCCCGCCTATCCAACGCTGCCTTCCAGGCTGACACCCAGCAGCTTCTGCGCCTCAACCGCAAATTCCATTGGCAGCTCGCGAAACACCCGTTTGCAGAAACCATTGACGATCATCGACACGGCGTCCTCCGTCTTCAGGCCGCGCTGCCGGAGATAAAAGAGCTGGTCATCGCCGATCTTCGATGTCGAGGCCTCGTGTTCCATCCGGGCGGTCGCATTCTTCACCTCTATATAAGGAAACGTGTGCGCGCCGCACTCCTCACCTATCAGCAGCGAGTCGCACTGCGTATAGTTCCGGGCTTTCGTCGCGCCCTTCAGAACCTTCACAAGTCCGCGATAGGTGTTTTGTCCGTGGCCCGCGGAGATGCCCTTTGCAACAATCGTGCTGCGAGTGTTTTTCCCGATATGAATCATCTTCGTGCCCGTGTCGGCCTGCTGATAGTTGTTGGTGAGCGCCACGGAGTAAAACTCACCCACGGAATTCTCTCCCTGCAGAATGCAGCTTGGATATTTCCAGGTGATTGCGGACCCGGTTTCGACCTGCGTCCAGGAGATTTTGGAATTCCTACCCGCGCACTTTCCTCGCTTGGTCACGAAATTGTAGATTCCGCCCTTGCCCTCTTTATCGCCGGGATACCAGTTCTGAACCGTCGAGTACTTGATTTGTGCATTGTCCAGGGCGATCAATTCAACGACCGCGGCATGCAATTGATTCTGATCGCGGATCGGCGCGATGCAACCCTCGAGGTAGCTCACATAAGAGCCTTCGTCGGCAATGATCAGCGTGCGCTCGAATTGACCGGTCTCCGCGGCATTGATGCGAAAGTACGTCGAGAGCTCCATCGGGCACCGGACGCCCTTCGGCACATAGACGAATGAGCCGTCAGTGAATACGGCAGCGTTCAACGAAGCGAAAAAGTTGTCCGTGTAGGGCACGACCGTGCCCAGGTATTTTCGAACGAGCTCTGGATGCTTCTGCGCGGCTTCCGAAAAGGAACAGAAAATAACACCCAACTCCGCTAGCTTCTCTTTGAAGGTAGTCGCTACAGAAACGCTGTCGAACACCGCGTCAACCGCAACACCGGCCAGACGCTTCTGTTCCTCAAGCGGAATGCCCAATTTCTCGTACGTGCTTAGAATCTCCGGGTCCAACTCGTCGAGAGTCTTCAGGCCAGGCCTGTTCTGCGGCGCCGAATAATAAACGATGCTTTGATAGTCGATCGGAGGATACTTGATGTTCGCCCATTTTGGCTCGGCTTGCGCTTTTTCAAGCGATGCCCAATGGCGATAGGCTTTCAATCTCCAATCGAGCATGAATTCAGGTTCGTCTTTCTTTGCGGAAATAAGCCGTATCACGTCCTCGCTGAGTCCTGGCGGAACCCGTTCTTCGCCAATCTTGGTGACAAAGCCCCATTTGTATTCGCGTTCCGCCAGCTCCCGAATTGTCTTTGTGTTTGCGCTCATTGCGTTCTCCCCGGCATGGCGCTGATTACGGGCAGGGATCTTCCACGCGCGTCTTCGATCGTCATTAGCCGAAGTGGCTGCGCCAAATCCGCCAGCGTCAGCCGCTCCAGCACGCCCCGAATGGCTTCGCTGATAACGCGCTGATTCTTTTTGATGGCGCAGCTTGACTCCAGGTCGCACAGACCCGCGACACCCGAACTGCAGACGGTGAGGGCAATCGGCCCTTCAAGCGCCGCAATTACGCCGCCGATGGAGATCTCGTGTGGCTTCTTCGCCAATGCATAGCCACCTTTGATCCCGCGCTGCGAAACCAGCAGTCCACCTTTGAGCAAATCCTGCAGAAGCCGACTTACGGTCGGCAGGGGCAGGCCGGATTCCAGAGCAAGATCCCGTGCAGTGCGTAGGGAAACGCCCCGACTGCGCACAATGCATGTCAACAGAAGGAGTCCGTAATCCGTTAGCTTGTCGATTCTAAACATCAGCTTCCAGGCCTCCTAAATAAGAGCGATTTACTCTAGTTTTAGCCTACACCTCTTAAACCAAACTTTCAAATGTGCTCGCGATCAGCTAACTTGGCCCAAGAATGACGCACTCACACCCATAACCCCACGTGAGAGAGATCTCTTCCGGGTGAGAGGAATCTCTTCCGGTATGTAGAATTCACTCGCGGAGCCACACCCCTCGACGCCACAGCGCCAATGAAAATGGTCTTCCTTTTCACTCCGGCAACGATATAACCAGGCGCCATGTCGCGGGCATTGTAGGAGATTGGTTGCGGGTTCTCCGACAAAATAGGGTTGTTCTGGAGTTTTAACTACCGTGAAATAGCCCTGCTGATGGGTGTAGCGCACACTGCAACCTATGTAGCCACAATGATAGGAAGGCATGGAATCCGTATCTCCTGAATCGTTTTTCCAGTGAATTCCTTTCGCTTCGTAGTGCATCGCATGGCTATCGCGCGGACAAAGCGGCTTCAAAGTACTGCTCAGCACGTCGGATAAAGTCTTATGCATGGATACCTCACCTTCTCGCCTGAGGATCTCGGGACGTCGGGTCAAACTCATCACTCTTCGTACCTTCTAGCATTTGCTTAGACGCAACGCATTCCGGATGCCCGCAAGGGCACGGCGCGTTGGATGGCTGCTTCGATGCGCAAGCCGCGCTGCAAAACTGGTCTTCGACTTCGACGATGCACCGGCAAGGAGTGTGTGCGCACTTTATAAGGCTTTCCGATTGCATGGCATCAGTTCCAAAATGACCCTTTGTCGATGCCTGGTCAGAAGTCCATACAGCGCCCACTGTAGCTTTGCGCGAACCTTTTGTGCCGTCCCACAACCAATGTGGAGAAGGGATGGGCGTCCTCGGCCTCGTTGGCGGCAATCCTCAGTTTCGTCGCGACGATTAGTTATCGCCTTCCTGTCGGATTCGCAGCTCTGGAGTGCAGGCAGACGTTCGAGGCAAGGATCAATCTTTCTTTGGACGATATCGGTGGTGAGGACAGAAATTCGATTTCGGAAGATTATGCTCGCGTGGCAATCACCTCCAAATATTCCGAATACACGTGCGTCCGATCACCGGCGGCCTGGTTCTTTTCGCTCCATGTGGCTTCAAGGTCCGCGGCCAGGGCAGCTTGTCGTTGTTCATCGAGGCGAGCAAAAGCTGCATTCGTCGGTCCGTAGTAATTGCGGAAAAAGTCGACGACTTGCTTCGGTGCAAATGGATAGTCAAATTCCATGTTCTGGCGGGACAATTTGAGCGCGGTGCTTCCACTGCCCAGGCGCTCGCGAACCGTCGTTTCGTCTCCCCAAAGGAGCGGAGAAGGGACCCCGGGCGGCGAGGAAACATGCCGCCCTGTTACGGCAAACATCTGGCCGACGAATCCTTCGCGTGTCCAATTGGCCATGGCGATCGCGCCTCCGGAACGGCACACGCGCAGGAGTTCCGCCGCGACGAATTCCGGACGAGGCGCGAACATGGCGCCGAACACGCTCATGACCACGTCGAATGCACCGTTGAGGTAGGAGAGCTGTTCCGCGTCTCCCTCATCGAAAACGGCCTCAACGTTCTTAGCAGTAGCTCGCTGCCGGGCCTGTTGCAGCAGATTCGGCGCGATATCAACACCGGTAACCTTTGCTCCAAGGCGCGCGGCCGGGATCGAGAGATTGCCTGTTCCGCAAGCGACGTCAAGAACCTTCATGCCTCGTCGAATTCCAATACGAGAAACAAACTGCTCGGCTCCCTTTGCCGCATATTGGGCTATCTGGCCAAAATTGCCGCTCATCCAGATTGTTCGCAGACGCTGTTTTAGGTCATCGAGACTTGTTTGTGCTGTCGATATGCGCCCTCCTGTGCAGCAATCTTAAGCCGCTTTGCTCGCCCGCACTGACTGATTTGGGAAGTAGCCCTTTTCGGCCTGCGGCAAAACCTTGTTGTGGTCTCGAACTACGATTCAAGTGCCAACCGAGGCAGCTAGGGCGGTCGGAACGGGTATCTGCAATTGGACTGTTACGATGGTACCCTTGCCGATGCCATCCGAGTCTATCTCTAACGTGCCGCCTAGCTGCCGAACTCGCTCTTGCATGCCTCTGATCCCGACGCCGGGCGTACGCGATGAAGCCATCTCGGACAGTTTCTCTGGCGATATCCCCTTGCCTTTATCCCGCACCTCAATTCGAACATCGTCAGCGGACCGGCGGATGCGAATTGTTGCGACGCGGCTTTCCGAATGCCGAAGAATATTCGTGAGACATTCTTGCACGACGCGGAAAATGGCCGTTTCGAATTCCTGCGGGAGTCGGCCGAACTCATCAGACAAATCCAAGTCCACCGCAATCTTGCTGCGCTCCGCAAATCCTTCGATGTACCAGCGCAGGGCTGGCCCCAAGCCCGCCTCGTCCAGCATCGGCGGGTGAAGGAGATAGGAAATCGTGCGGATGTCCCTGGTGATTTCGTTCACCAACGCCGCGCTATCCGCGGCGGTAGCGACGGTGTCCGTGAGACGCTCCATTTGGGCCTTCACTTCGGTTTCCACTCTCGACAGATTCATCGCAAGAGCGGCCAAAGATTGACCGGCGCTATCGTGCAATTCACGAGCGATCCGGCGCCGCTCGTCATCCTGCAGATGCAGCACATGGCCGGTCAGCTCGCGGAGATCTTTGTTAGCCGTATCCAGCTGCGCCGTGCGTTGCTTGACTTGAGCTTCGAGCTCTTCGCGAGTACTTCGAATTCTGTCGCTGTTCCGGCGGTTCATTTCCCCAAACGCAATGATGATGCTCGAAATAAAGAGGAAAGCAAAAATGCCAAGTGATTGTGCCGCGTCGGGAATGCTAAAGGTGTGTGTTGGATGGATAAACCAATATCGCGCTCCGGTGACGGCCACAACAACGGCCCAGATGGAAGCTCCGGCGCCACAGAACCAAGCCGAGAAAGCTATGGCTGCAAGAAGCGTGATATAGGGAAGGTTGTCGCCGAGAACCGGATTCAGCAGCAGGCGAATAACCAATGAAATCGCGGTCGCCAAAAGCGCAGCTGTGTGGCACGTCGTGGCACTTTTAAAGGTCGGGGCTAAGAGCATAACCTGCGTTGCTCCTCTTGCGCCCTTTGCTGGGTAAGGTGACGAGTTCTGAGCGAGAGCCGATTCTAATGTGTACAAGATACGCGGTCAAGAAACTCGAAAGAGTCTGCGCGTGGTGCACTATCGCTGAACGGCACGGCAGGACTATTGAATTCGGATGGTCCGGCGCAACCAAAGACTCTTTCCTTTCAGCAATTTTCGCCATATCCAGTGTGTGCCAGGCGGTTTCATTCCCTCCTGTGGTTCGCCAAAACTCTGGCCGACTTTGAAATCAATGACATAGCCGCCCTCCCGCCACTGCTCTGTTATAACTCCTAGCCATGTTTCGATTTATCGGCCTGTGCCTCGGAACGCTGGT
>QHYO01000100.1 GCA_003224135.1 Acidobacteriota bacterium
TGAAGAGGTACAAGCGATCCTTCAAAAATACGTCAATGTCTGGAATAGTGCGAACCACGGTTGTCACTTGTGGGTGGCGCTTGCTTATCCTGGAGACGCTATCACCATTCCTGACATCACCTTCGGCATGAACAAAGACCCACATCAGGTGGCTGGAATGAATGTTCGTGTTCATGTCCAGCTCATTGTTTTGCGAGAGGACATGATGCCTGAGAGCTTATTGACAACGTTCTTTCACGAGTACGGACACGCGTGCTACGAAAGAGTACATCCCGGTGCCTTCAATGAAGTTGATTCCGAGGTAGCAGCGATCTGCAGTTCTTTGGAATTGTGTGTGGCGGAGGGATTTGAAGAGCTTGCCTACCGTGAGGCGAAGTCAGTCAAGGAAATAGCAGCCAATGAGCCGTATCGTAGCGCCGTTGCGAAACTCGCAGATAATGAGCTGTGGCGGAAGTATGTCAGCGGCGAGCACGCCAGCGGCCAGTCCTCCTAGCTTAGCTAGTTTGCGTGCCAAATTTATGGGGGTTCCATGCGTTTGGTCTCTGTTTTTACGCTGCTTGCAGCGTGCTTTGTTTCTTCGACCGGTAGCGTTGGCTCAAAAAGTGCCGCTGAGCAACCCGATATCAGCAGGTCGGGCAGCGACTTCGTGGAAGTCTGTTCAAGTGTAGATAGTGAACAGAAGGGAGACCTTGTTCGCATCCACAACGATGCCACGTGTCTGGGTTGGGTTGAAGGTTTCGGAGCTGGCTTCACCGTGCATGATGAGCTGCTAAGTGTCCCGGAAAAGGACAGGATGGTCTGCATTCCCCGTGGAGTAACCACTATTCAAATCGTTCGCGCAATTAAGAAATACATCGCTGACAATCCTGAGAAAGCGCACCGCGCAACTCGTTACACCGCCTCAGTGGCGTTGGCGCGTACGTTTCCGTGCAAGGCCGGGAAGTAGGGCGACTTTTCTTTTCGAGCACGTCGGGTGCATTGTCTTTGCGTTGAGATAAATTCCAGACGCAGGATTGAATGAAACTACTAGCGGCAATCAAACGTTAAGAACGAAAGCTCGAAAAACAGTTTGGAAACTGGCGTCACTAATTGAACGGAGTCCGGGCCGCGGCAAAAGCGCTAGAGTACTTGTAGGCCTAGCATGGCGCATCTCTTGAAGACATCCTGGTCAGTGCTTGGCGTCAAGCTTTGATCGAACACGCAAAGACCGTAGAGATCGGTGCCGACGCCTATCCCGTCGGCGCACGAAACACTTTCCGCTCCTTCATTTCCCGCGCCCTGCGGCTGCGTGATTCGCTTTGGAGTCGGAAATCGTGACCGGTTCCTTCGCGAGAAATAGACTCACCGAACACGCTGCCAGGAAGCTTACCATTCGTTGCTTCAACTCCTTGCCATAGACCTCGATGTCTTCCTGCGAATCCAGCCCGGATAGCGGCGGACGGGTTGAAAAGATGAGCAAACCCCACTCCGTCTTGAGTTTGCTTGCTTGCTCGGCCTGCAAGGAATTTGCGGCAGCAGACTCGGCAACTCGCAGGCAGTACATGGCTAGCATGTTTAGTTCCAGCCGTTCCAGCTCTCCCATTTTCAGCATGTCCCACCTTTACGCTCCACTCGGTCCAATGCGGCGAATGCTTCGCCATCCCGTTGGAGCAGCGAGTGAACCTGTAGTTTTTCTGGCTCGAGGGCTGTGCGGCTGAGGATTGCTTTTGGTCCGCACAAGAGGGGCAACTGCAAGTTTAGCCACTTTGCAATCCAAAGCATCAACTTTTTATGAAATGTGCGTAAACAGGCGATCCGAGAATGTAGCACCGAGCTGCACGGGCTGAGCAAGCGGACTCGGCTACGATCGTCCCGGCAGTCTGTTGATCTGCACCAGATTCGGCCGTTGTCCATCTGATGGAGGTACAAATCCGGGATGTTTGAACTGAGTTGCCCGATGGCCCTCAGCTTCCAGAGTTTCGGCGACGTGCCGCGCATAGCGGATGAAGTGGTGCCCGGAGAGCGCAAGCTCGAACCCAAGGCGCCTTTTCTGTGGGTCCAGTCCCCAGCGAATCATGAGCCGGCGCAAAAAGCGCCAGTAAGCCCGACGATAGCCGGAGAGCACGCCTTGCCTCCACACAGATTTGAAAATTACCCTCAACAGGTACAGCAAGGAAGGCGCCGGAGTTCTCTGTTCCGGTTGAAGTCGCCAGCGTTCCAGGGAATCGAATACACGTTCGTAGAAGCGACGCGGGTCGTAAAGCGTAAGCAGCATCCGCTTCGTGCCGGCGAGCAGCTCGGGCAGGGGCAGCACTGTCCGGAAATTCGGGGGGCTAAAGTTGCTCGGTTCGGAGCTCTCTTGAACGAGCCGGCCCTCTCTTTTCATACGGTCATATAACGGGGTGGTGGGCGGCGCCTGCAGGAGACCCGTCATCGCCCAAGGGATACCGGCACGCTCCACAAATTCAATCTGGCGGTCAAAAATATCCGGTGAATCGCTATCAAAGCCAACGATGAAGCCGCCCATGACCCAGAGGCCATGCTGTTGAATGAGGCGTATGGAGTCGAGCGGGTCCCGACGGAGATTCTGAAATTTCTTTGCCTCCTTTAGCGACTCTGCTGAGGGCGATTCGATCCCGATGAACACACGACAGAAATTTGCTTTGACCATCGCATCCAGCAATCTCGGCCGCGAAGCAAGATCAATGGAAGCTTCTGTGAAAAACCCGAAGGGATACCGTTTGCAACGCTGCCATCGTTCCAATTCACAGGTGAGCTCCAAAGCCGCTTTGTGATTTCCGATAAAATTGTCATCGACAATGAATACTTCTTTCCGCCAGCTGAGTTGCAGGAGCGCGTCGAGTTCTCCAATCAATTGTGCCGGAGACTTGGTCCTCGGACGGCGTCCGTAGAGCGTAATGATGTCGCAAAACTCGCACGTGAACGGACAACCCCGCGAAAATTGCACCGACATGAAAGAGTATTTGTTCAGCGCCAACAGGTCGAAACGCGGTACCGGGGTGCGAGTGACATCAGGCTTTTCCGCAACACGGTACAGCCTGCGGGCTGAGCCGCCCTCGAGATCCGTGGCGATTCTCTGAAAGATTTCGTCCGGCTCACCGACGACCACATGGTCAGCTAGTGGCAATAATGCATACGGTTCGCTGCTAGCGTAAGGACCTCCGATCATAGTGCGCCGATTGAGCTTGGAGGCGCGTTCGAGCGTTTGACGCACGCCCTCGCGCTGGACTCCCATCGCACTGACCATCACAAGGTTGGCCCAAAGCAGGTCCTCATCGCTCAACTCTTCGAACGCAAGGTCAACCAGGCGGACTTTCCATTGTCTGGGACAAAGCGCGGCCACGGTGATGAGCCCGAGCGGAGGCACGAGGGAACGCTCCGGGACGATTTCCATCACTTCCCCAAGGCTCCAAAACGAGGCAGGAAAGCGCGGCCATACCATTAGAACTTTGATCGCAGGTCCGAGTGGCGGGATCTCGGTCCATGAATAAATCCCCCAGTTATCAGTTCGTGGAACTGGCATCCAAGGATTGGAAGAAGCGGAGTATAACACGGGCCACTGCGACGCAATTAGGGCAGGGGCGAACGGATGAAAGGCTCCTCACGTGCGGGAGTTATTATGCGAGTCTCGACATGGCCCGGTTGAAGATATCTGAGCCCCAAATCGGTCCTTGCAACAGCCCGAGTGGGCCTCAACTCCTGAGTAGTCCCGTTACCAGAGATGTTCGTACTAGGTGCTTGGTTTCTACCTGGATGGCAGTCAACGGAAGATGTGGGTTTTACTTCAATGCAAAAAGCTTCTCGAACAGTTCTTTCGACAGCTGAGCCCCTTCGTCGGTAAATGCGACAGATTTTGCTTTGGTAGCCGGATTCGAGATGTAGCCTTTCTCGTGCAAGAAATTCATCACTTCCCAATCTTGCCCCTTCCACGCCCTCAATCCAAATTTGTCCTTGAAGGAAGTCAAATACAACAATGCCAGAACCGTTTGTTCCACTTTTTCCTGATTGATGTCCATTGGGCACCTCACCATTCCCAGGATGCGAGAGCAACAATCTCAAAGAGTTGACCCCAACTGCGGAGTTCGCTTGAGAATTACATACTACCTTACGACGGTGTTGTCTAGAACTTGAAGGACTGATCGAATCGTGCCGTCTCATAGCCTGCCGTTGGGAGGCGACGACCATGAAAACAAAGGCAAAAGGAGAAAGAACAAATCGCCAGAAGGCTATGCTCGGGCTTCCCGACCTGGAGCACGCCAAATCGGCTGTGCTAGTTAGTTTGCGATCCCCAGAATCACAACTGAGCTATCGGCGTTCAATCGATTTTTTCGTCCGCTGGTATTGCTCGGAACGGCGAAACCTCAACATGAGCTTGTTCTTATCGAGTGGGGTCAAGGAGAATCGAAAGATTCTTTTGTGCAAAAAAAGCGGCGGAAATTCGCGGATAGTCCGTTTTCAAGGCAAAAACGCCGGGTGACATAGGCAAACTGAATATTCACCGTTTTTGCGTGTCGCTCCCTTGAAACGCGCATGTAGCTGGATGCGAGGAAATCGTGGGTAGCCTCAAAATCAGATTCGTCATAGGTGACCGGAAGTTTCGTTGGACTCGTTCGCTCAAACTATAATCCAACCGCAGGTTCTCCGGCGAGCGTGTATTCAAGACCATCCCGCCCAAATACGTAAAGAAGCGTGAAGCTGCGACAATGCTATTTCGTGTGCGTCGCCATCGGATATCGCAATGTCAGCGCCACTTCCCTGGCCCACAAAATCGTCTACGGCAAGCGAGGCGTCTTTCATCGTGAATTGCAACACTGCGTTTGCATTCGCTGTGCTGCTCCAACTCGCGGGAAGATGTTGCGTGTCGAATCCTGCTCCGAAGTGTTGTTGTCCTGGCGCCGCCAAACGGCCACTTTTAGGAGATGCACCCGGCTCCGGAACAATTGCCGCATCCGATGCTTGATCTGAAAGCGCTTTAGTAACATCCATGGCTGAATAAAACCGAGCGCTTGGCTCCCGCTTGAGACAGCGGATAATTGTTTGCTCCCAATTCGTGCTCAATTGCGGGGCGAATCGCTTGGGCGACTCGATTGAATCGGAAAGCCGTCTTGCCGCTGAGGCCAGTGGTGTGTCAGCGCGAAATGCGTGCTGTCCTGTCACCATCTCGAAGATAATTAGCCCGAGCGCGTAGATATCA
>QHYO01000656.1 GCA_003224135.1 Acidobacteriota bacterium
AAGGCCCGCCGCCTCAAGCGCGAAAAAGGTCTTTCGCTGGTTGTCGTCGATTATCTTCAGTTGATCACGGGTCGCGGCCGCTTCAACAATCGTCAGGAAGAAGTTTCCAGCATCTCGCGCGGCCTCAAAGGTCTTGCCAAGGAACTGCAGCTTCCCGTGCTCGTCCTCAGCCAGCTCACGCGCGCGCCCGAACGCGAAGAGCGCGGCCCTCAGCTGTCCGACCTCCGCGAATCCGGCGCCATCGAACAGGACGCCGACGTCGTGATGTTCATCTACCGGCCGCACTGGTCAAAAATGGACGCCTCGCCTGAGGAGCGCGATCAGGCTGAAATCCAGGTCGCCAAGCAGCGCAACGGGCCCACGGACAAAGTACGTTTTGTCTTTCGCAGCCGGCTCACACGCTTTGAAGAGGCCGCGCCAGACGCCTTCTCCCAATTCGCGCCCGACGAGTAGCCCCGGCTTGCGGCTCAGGTATGTACCCCCGGCAAGCGGCTTCCAGGATTATGTAATTCGAGCCGCACTGCGGTTTTTGGCACACACGACCTGCACAGGGAAAAGACCGCGCTGCGGCCTAATGCCTGCGGTTTCAATGCCGTACGAGTGTTCCGCATCGCGCTCGGCCTGCCCATTGTTGCGGCATTCAGCGTGCATATTGGTCTGTTGTCGTTCTCGCTCCAACGCTTCGCCGATTCATGCGCTGGCTCGAGGATGTCTTAAAATAGGAATTCTGTAGGCGCGCGGAAATTCGCGCTAGAAATCACTCTGGAAACAGGAATGTCTGCTCAGAAAAAAGTAGAAACTGTAAGTGGCCGGCCAGTCTGGGCCGATGTTTCTCTCTCCGCGCTCGTGCATAATCTCCACGCCATCCGTGATTTCGTGAATCCGAAATCCGAAAAGCGTTCCACTCCGCGAAAAGTTTTGTGCGTTGTCAAAGGCAATGGCTACGGTCACGGGGTGCCGCAAGTTGCCAAAGCCCTCGAAAAAGCGGGTGCCGATTGGTTCGGCGTCACGGGCGCTGCCGAGGGCGAACAGGTTCGCAAAGCTGGCGTACGCAAACCGATTCTTGCGCTCACAAGTTTTTGGCCCGGTGAAGAAGCGCAGCTACTTAGAAATCGCATCTCGCCCGCCATCATTCGCTGCGAGCAATTGGCTGCGATCGATTCCGCCGCGGCGCGTCGTAAATTCGCAAAGCGCTCGGTCAGTTTCCATCTGAAAATCGACACAGGAATGAACCGCCTCGGCATCGCTCCGTCCGACATCGAATGTTTAGCGCGCCAGTACGAAAAATCTTCACGGCTCCAACTCGAAGGAGTCTTCACCCACTTTGCGTCCTCCGAAGTTTTTGACGGCCCTGTCGCTTCGCAGAATTGCCGCCAGGAAGAAAGTTTTCACAAAGCAATTGAACGCTTGCGTGCTCTTGGAATTGATCCCGGCCTGATTCACCTCGCCAACAGCGCGGCGATCGCGTCACGTCCGGAAAGCTGGGCGGACATGGTGCGTCCCGGCGCAATTCTCTACGGTTATCATCCCGGCTACGATCCGCCTGAGCGCCGCGTCGAAGCTGAAAAACGGCTGCCGCTTCGTCCGGTGATGAGCCTCCGCGCGCGCATCGTCAATATTCGCAATGTTGCGGCGAGCGAGGCCGTGGGCTACAGCTCAAAATTTCTGACCAACCGCCCGTCAAAAATTGCCGTGCTCGCCGCCGGCTATGGCGATGGCATTCACCGTTCGCTAGGCAACAAAGGCCATGTGCTCGTTCGCGGCGTTCTTGCACCCATCGTCGGCATCGTCTCGATGGACGTCACCATGATCGATGTGACCGATGTTCCCGGCGCTTCACTCGGCGATGTTGCCACCATCTATGGTACCGACGGCAGCCACGTTCTTCCCGCTAATCTGGTCGCCCGCGGCATCGGCACCGTGACGTCAGACTTGCTCTGCGCCGTCAGCGCTCGCGTTCCGCGAATCTACCTGAGCTGAACCTCCTGAGGGTGATACTAGTTCGTGTATTGACGCCTGCGCGGAGCTGGCGTATATAGGTGGCCTAAGTTGTTGCGGTAAGTTTCGACCCCGCCGGGTCTCTCATCCACTCGGAACCTCGCGGGCAGCGGTACCGATTTTGCAGTGACGCAGCATCCCTGCCAGGGATGCGGGGGTTTCAGGGCCGTTTTGCAAAGCCCTGAGGTGAAAGGGTTTCAGGATTTGTACTTACAAACCTGAGACAAAGAAGTTGCACTCAAACCCCGCGCTGAAAGGTCGTATGAGCCGCACTCTGCCCGAATCACCTCGATCACTGGAACCCGGGGATCCTTCGCGGAATCTCGCCGAAGTGTCAAAATCTTCTGCGGCGCTGCTCTCGTGGAATGCCTGGCTCTTCCGCATTTTTCTGATTGCCGCGGCTTGCAGCATCACTCTAAGTCTTTCTCCGTTCGGACTGCATCGCTGGACTGCCGCCGGCCTTGGCGCGCTCTTATCGCTCGCGATTCTTCTGATCGAGCACCGCCTTCGCAGCACGTCAGCTACGGATCTTCTCGGTGGCGCGACGGGAGGCCTCGTCGGCGCTCTTGCGGCATTGTTGGTGACCATCGTCATCTCCCGCACCTCCGAACCTGAACCCGCGAAATCTTTTCTGGAATACGCCTCGTTGCTGGGATTCGGCTATGTCGGCGTGATGCTTGGCTCGCAGAAAGCCAGCTTCTTCAAGCCCGAGTCGCTTCCGGGAATTTTGCGCGCGCGCGGGACAGCCTCTTCACCGCAGGTCGAGGGCAAACTGCTCGACACCAGCGTCTTGATTGACGGCAGGATCGCGGATATCTGCGAAGCCCATTTCCTCGATGGTCCGCTGCTGGTTCCGCAATTCGTCTTGCACGAGTTGCAGATGATCGCTGACTCCGCCGACAGCTTGCGTCGTCAACGCGGGCGCCGCGGACTCGAAGTCCTGCAACGCATCCAGAACATGCAAACTCTTGAAGTCCGCATCATCGAAGATAATCCCAATACTTCGAATGAAGTTGACCGCAAACTCGTCGAGCTTGCCCTCCGCCTCCGCGCCAGGATTGTCACCAACGACTTCAATCTCAATAAAGTTGCCAGCGTGCAGGGCATCAGCGTTCTCAACGTGAACCTTCTCGCCAACGCGGTGCGGCCCGCGTTTCTTCCCGGCGAAGGAATGCGCGTTTTTATCCTTCGCGAAGGCAAGGAAGCGAATCAGGGAGTGGCATATCTCGAAGATGGCACCATGGTCGTCGTCGACGGCGCTCGCCGCCTGATCAACAAGACCGTGGACATCCTCGTCACTTCTGTCCATCAGACACCTGCAGGCAAGATGATTTTCGGCCGTATTGACGAACACGGTGATGCCGCGCCAAACGTACGGCAAGCCGCCGTCGGGGGCCGTAGTTCTCGCTCAGACTTTTCCGAAAGGTCACTCGACTAAAATCCGCTGCGCCTGGCTAAAGAGCGCTCCGTTCTTCATCAATCTCCGTTTCACCGGTTTCCCACCACCACTCTGATTGAGGTAAACTCAAACTCTTGGGGTAACGGCCGCAGAGCAGTCTGGCAGCCTCCGCTTCCCAATTCCCCCAAAAATTCAATGACCAGAATCACTGCCATTTTGCCCGCCGCTGGAATGGGCACGCGCATGGGCGGCGAAACGCCCAAACAGTTCCTTGAATTGGATGGCTCGCCCATCCTTCTTCACACACTGCGCCGGCTCGCATCTTGCGAAGCGATCACTGAAATCATTCTTGCCACCCGCGCCGACGAAATTCGGCGCCTGGAAGAATCTTGCCGCCAGGAAAAATTCCGTCAGGCGATTCGCGTCGTAAAAGGGGGATCCTCGCGGCAGGAATCGGTCGCAGCCGCCCTCGAACACGTCGGCGCGGACACCGAGCTTGTCGCCGTCCACGACGCTGTCCGCCCGTTCGTTACCCGCGAACAGGTTTCTCGCGTCATCGATGAAGCGCGCAAGTGCGGCGCGGCAATCCTTGGCATTCCCGCGATGGATACGGTCAAGGAAGTGAAGCGCGGCAGCCTGCCGGAGGATGTTGCGCTGATCACCGGCACGATTCCCCGCGAGCGCATCGTTCTCGCTCAAACGCCGCAGGTCTTCCACACAAAATTATTGAAAGAGGCTTTTGCCAGGGCGGCCGCCGACGGCGTCAACGCTTCCGACGAAGCCGGCCTCGTCGAACGGTTGGGTCACGATGTTCACGTCGTGCACGGCACCGAGCGCAACATCAAAATTACCAAGCCTTCCGATATGGAACTGGCCCGCTTCTATCTCGGTCTGGAGCGCGGAAAGGCTCACCAGGCATGAGTGCCATTTATGGGTAAAATTCGTTGCGGCATCGGCTACGACCTGCATCGCCTGGCGGAAGGCCGCGCGCTCGTGGTCGGCGGCATCACACTTCCGTTCGACAAAGGACCGGTCGGGCACTCCGACGGCGATGTTCTCGCCCATGCCATGTGCGACGCGCTGCTTGGTGCAGCGGCACTCGGCGATATCGGCACTCATTTTCCGGACACCGATCCCAAATGGAAAGGCGCGAACAGCCTGAGGTTTCTCGAACACGCTCGCAACCTTCTCGACGAAAAACGGCTGAAGATCGAGCATGTGGACGCCGTTGTCATTATGGAAAAACCAAAGCTCGTCCCGCATTTTCCGAAAATGCGCGAAGTACTCGCAAAATCCCTTGGCGTCCTGCCCGAAACAATTCACTTGAAAGCTAAAACCAATGAAGGCGTCGACGCCATCGGCCGCGGTGAAGCCATCGCCGCGCACGTGGTCGCTACCCTGAGTTCAGAACAGTAAAGCCGCCAGCGACATAGGCAATCTTGCCTCCGCTTGGGTCTTACCTCCAGTAAAGATTGAAAATTCCGTAATTCCGAGCGGAGTCTGCGGAGCGAGGAATCTCTCTTAATCATCGATGTCAACGCCGCCACACATGCCGAATCCCGAATCGGGCGCTGCGAGCGAAAGCAATTTCTCTTCGTCCGACGTCATCGAAATCCTCCGCGAACATAACTGGCACACCGGCGAACTCTCTTGCGAACAGGCGGCCTGGTGCGAGCGCGCCGCGGCCCTTCTCGGACCGCAAGCCGCCGACCGTTTAGCCCTGGAAAATTTGCTTGCCTTGATTTTTCACTACGACGCCAGCGAAATTCTGGCCCACGCGGATTCCCACCTGGTGATGTCCCGCTACGCCGCGCGAGACGCGCTCCGCCAGCTGGCCTTGCTGCTGCTCGATCCCGTTCCCCTCACAACAGATCGTTTCCGCGAAGTAGTGGACACAATGAAGTCCAATCTCGATATCCGCGGCCGCGAACTTTTTCAAACGTTACGCTTGTCGCTGGCGGGCCGTTCCGGCGACGGCGAACTCGATCGCGTAGTCCTTCTCCTCGACGAAGCCGCCGCCGCTCAATTCGCCGCTCCCGTAAAAACCGCCCGCGATCGCATCATCGAGTTCTGCTCCGCCCTGGATTAGCCGATCCATTACGACGAACTTGTCATTCCGAACGGAGTCTATGTAGCGAAGCAGAACTTCTGCCTCATTCGACAGGAAAACGAAGTGGTTGGCGTCCCATAGCTCAATCACGCGCGTACTTCCGCCGGCCCGCTCGATTCTCTTTATTCGATTCTTGATCATGCCGACGGAGGTCCCGAAGACGGCTTCGATGATGACCCGTTCCGCTGGTTCAGTGATGTGGGCTTGCCGAATCTGATCCTGGGGAAGCGGCGGGTATCCGACAAAAGCAAGCACAGGAACGCGAATCTGGTCGTAGTCGTGGGCGTAACCAACGGCCATAATGGCTTGGGGAACGAAGGCCGGGGTAATACGCTCACCAACGCTTCCATCTGGATTCTCGGCAAAATCATTGCGCCATTCGGCCTCGGGGATAGCAATACCTTGGGTCCGCGTTCGCCAATCGCGGTAAGTCGCAAAGGATTTAAGGTCGGAAGTAGAAGGCGAGGGTGGTTTGCGCATCGATTCCGGTAATTTGGCGGAGAG
>QHYO01000654.1 GCA_003224135.1 Acidobacteriota bacterium
CGCCCGGAGAATGAACTGTTCGAAAAACTAGTCGCGCCTGAGGATGCGGATGGTACCGCTGAAGGAGGAGAGCTCGACTTTGGCGAGGCCGTTGCCGATAGTGCCGACAAAGCCCTTTGCATATTTCGCGGCGCTGCGACGAATACCGTGGGAATCAGGCTTGAGAAAGGCTTCCACGCGATTGTCCACTGTGCCGGAAGTGGTCTGCGCGTTCAGGTCAAAGGAATCCGTGCTCGCGAAGCGTACCTCAACGAGGCCGCGACCGCTCTTCATTGAATAAATGCCAGTGCGGATAAAATCACCGTCGAAGAGAATGTTGCCGAAGGAAGTGTACAAAGTCACGTTGGTGAGCGAAGGCTGAAGAATCTGCGCGCTGCCGCTGACAGAATCGAATTTGAGTTTTCCGCCGCACAGCGTGCAAACCAGCGTGCCACCGGTGGTTCTTACGATGATGTAGCCGGAAACTTCCTTCAGGTGGATGTCGCCCGCGATGCTTTCAAGCGTCATATCTCCCAAAACCTGCTCGACGTAGATCAAACCGGATTGAGACTTGATCTGGAGTTCTGTTTCTTCCGGCACGGTGAGCTGAATGTTTTCGGAGAGATCAGATTCCTGAGCGGAACTGTCAAGAACGCTGGCCGTAACGTCGATACGATTGTCGGCCTGTTCCATATCGAGCCCGATTTTGTTGGATGGTTGCGAAGCAGAAACGACGACTTCGGGATTTTTCCAGGATTTAACTTCGATGCGGCCGTTGGCAACGTTCTGAATCATGACCACCGGGCGACCCTTGACGGCAAAATGTCTTTCGACTTTTTGGCCGGCGGCGAATGAAGCGAGCGGCATCAGAAGCATCCCCGCACTGATCACGGAAAGAAGCGCGGACGCGAGGTTTTGGCGGATCGCCGGGCTGACTGTCATGTTAGTTCACGCTCCTGCTGCGGTCCATCATCGCGGCCAAAATCTCTGCCTTCTGCTGATAGGCGGCGGAAAGATAATCACGCGCGACCTGATCATTGGGATCTTCCTGTAAACGCTTGCGGCACTCCTTGATAAAGGTATTCAAGGTAGCGAGATTTTCGCGCAGCGAGTTGTCAACGGGCGAAACGCTGGACATGCTCGCGGTCCGGATGGGGCCGAGGCTCTGCTCTTCCTGATCCAAACTGGTGCCGGCATCGGCGAACGGTTCTCGAACTGCGCGTGGCACTCTGTCGGCGACCGCCGTGTTGGACCCTGTTGAGGCGGAGGGTTTGTGAGTCATCTGAACATATCCCGCGGCAACGATCAGCGCCGCGACAGCTGCGGTCGCGAGCATGCGGCCGCGGGTCGGAGTGACCATCGCACGGTCCGTGATAATTTTTTCTGCTTCGAGTTGTGCGCGAAGGGAAACCCAAACGCGAGAGGGAGGTTCGACTTCAGCGGGGATTTCGCTAGCGACGGCCAAGATACGCTCGATATCCGTGATCAGCGATGAGCACACGGAGCAACCTGCAACATGGCCGCGAGCGGCTTCTGGCAACGGTGAGAAACCTTCTTGCTCTATGACCTGCGCAATATCCTTACACTGCATGGCTCTTCACTCCGCGAGAGGCAATTCTGCCGGGCTCCCGCACTTTTCCGAAACTTTTGCTCGCGAACCGTGTTCAGGTTCTTGAGCGGATTCTTGCGGCAATCGCTCTCGCACATCCCCGTTTGAGCCCAGTGTAGCTCAATTCCGGTTGGGTGTTTGTGCTTTTGCTTCCTGCCGTTCGTGCCTGGCCTGGTCGCGGGCGCTCTCCTGAAGCAGCTCGCGCAAACGTGTTCTCGCTTTGTGTAACTGTGATTTCGAATTACCCACAGAGCAGTCCATGATGTCCGCGATTTCGTTGTGCTCGTAGCCCTGCACGTCGTGGAGCACAAAGACCGCGCGGTAGCCGGGAGGGAGCTGCCCAATTGCACGTTCCAGATTCACCCGGTCCACTGCGCCGCTGAGACCCAGATCCGGTGCGCCGATGTCCTTCCGTGGTCCACCCGTTTCTTCATCGGGTTCGGTCGTCTCTTCCAGAGAAGCGGCGGGTAGGGACTTCTTGCGCAACCGCATCAGAACCACGTTGACCGTCATACGGTGCAACCAAGTCGAAAAAGCTGATTCTCCGCGGAAGGTACCGATTTTGCGGAACAGTTGCAGGAAGGCTTCCTGCATCAAGTCTTCCGCATCGGCCGGGTTACCCACCATGCGCAAGCAAAGGGCGTAAACGCGGCGGCCATGTAACTGGTACAGAAATTCGAAAGCCGCAGCATCCCCAGCTTGAGCGAGGCGGATGGCTTCCGCTTCAGTCAGCGTAGCAGCCGGTTTAGAAACAGCCGACTGTTTGGGCTCGGTTGGTCGTCGTTGGGCCAACAGTCCAATAACGGCGCATCCAAAACGTCGGATGCACCATATCCCCCTTAGAGTTGTCCCTTAGCAAGCGTGGGTTGCTCAATTCAAGTGCGACCGCGAAGCGGTCGACTCAGCAGGGAAGAAAGAATGTGGAGAACACCCCTGTGATGCACCGGCACGCATCGGCCCGCAAGGCCCTATCATTCTCCCGCGACAGCGGCCATTCGTCTAGCGCGGATTAAGGCAGGGTCGGCAGCGGTGCTTTTACGGCGGGCTCTTGCCAAGCCGCAAACAGTAAAGTCGAATCTATCGAGTTGATCTTCCGGGAGGACAAGGAGAAATGATTTCAGGAGAACACAGGTTTCTCGCAGGCAGGTGTTGAGGTCAAAATGATACAAATCTAGAAATTTCCATAGACGCGAGGAGTGCGCCAGGATCCTATGGCCCAGTTGCTCGGTAGCTTCGATAAACGCGTCGCCCAATTCGTCCACGATCTCTTCGAGGGTGTTTAACTTATTGAGAAACTGTGAACGCTCGGAAAGCAGGACATGGCTTAGCAGGTTACTGTGGCGCGCGGCACGCTGGCCTCGTTCGCTATGAAAATTGGCAGCCTCAAGTAGCGCCAGATTGGGGACGATCCCGAAATGCCTTGCATGCTGCCTCACGGCGTGCAGCACGGCGCTGATGCCAAGCGCCAGGCGAGCGCAGAACTCTCCGGCAATTTCGATTCCTTGACTTGCCTTCTCCAAATCACCATGTTGCTCGAGGTCGATGGCTTCGTTGAGCGACACACTGAACATCCGATAGGTGTTTTCGAGCTTTTCGGTGTGATCGGCGAAGAGCGAGCCTTTAGCGTAGGGAAGGATGGCTCGCCAGTCCTGCTGGACGGAGTCATACCTGCGTACAGGGGCGCGGGTATTCAAAAGGTCTCTCCCAAGAAGCGGCAGTATAGCAAAAAGCGTTCTAAATAGTACTGGTTTGTTGCAGCAGGCTCGTTTGGGCCGCTATACTCGCCGTTTATTTCCACAGAATAGAGGACGCAGGAATTGCAATTCGAGCCCAAGGATCAGTTCGAGCAAAGACAGCGCAAGCTGGAGAAAATCGTCCAGGCAGGACATCCCGCCTTTCCACATGAGTTTCGATGGTCGGCCACGCCAGCCGAATTAGCCGCGAAGTATGCGCAAACCACGGCCGCGGAACTGGAGGCCAACAAGGTCGATGCGACGATCGCAGGGCGCATCGTTTCCTACCGCCTGATGGGCAAAGCTGGATTTGCCCACGTGCAGGGAGGAGGAGGGCGCCTGCAGATTTACGTTCGCAAGGATGTTGTGGGTGAACGAGGATTCGAACTGTTTCATTTGTTGGATTTGGGCGACCTGATTGGCGCGCGCGGTCATTTGTTCCGCACGAAAACGGGCGAGCTATCGCTGTGGGTTGAGGAATTAACATTTCTCTCGAAGGCGCTCCTGCCTTTACCGGAGAAGTGGCATGGTTTGACCGACGTCGAGTTGCGGTACCGGCAACGTTATGTGGATTTGATCGCCAATGAAGAGTCGCGGCGTGTGTTCTTAACGCGAGCCAAGATTGTTCAAGAGTTGCGGCGATTTTTCGACGATCGCGGATATATAGAAGTGGAAACGCCGATGATGCACGCGATTCCGGGCAGCGCTGCGGCACGGCCGTTCGTAACTCATCACAACACGCTGGACATTGATCTGTACTTGCGAATTGCGCCGGAGCTCTACCTGAAGCGGTTGGTGGTGGGTGGGCTTGATCGGGTGTATGAAATCAATCGCAACTTCCGCAATGAAGGCATCTCAACTCAGCATAATCCTGAATTCACAATGCTGGAGTTCTATGAGGCGTACAGCAACTATCAAGATTTGATGAAGATGAACGAGCGAATGCTCGCACAGTTGGCCACAAAAATTACTGGCTCGACGGTGGTGAAGTACGGCGAACTGGCGCTGGACTTCGGACGGATCGAACGTCTCTCGATGCGCGAGGCAATTTGCAAGTATTGGCCCGCAGCGGCGGGCGTAGCTCCAACGGTTGAAGAACTGGCTGCGGCGGGCGGCGCGAAGGCTGTCACGGAGCGCTACAACGCTTGGGCCAAGAGCGCTCATGCGCCTTATGCAGCGGCAAAGGGTACGCTCAGCGACGGCGAATGGACCGGACTGCTCTTTGAGACGATGGCGGAAAATAAATTGCTGCAACCAACGATTCTGTACGATTTCCCGACCGACATTTCGCCACTCTCGAAACAGAAGCCCGATGATCCCTCGCTGACCGAGCGATTCGAGGTCTATATTGCGGGAATGGAGATCGCCAACGGCTTCTCCGAATTAAACGATCCAAGCGAACAGGAACGGCGCTTCCTCGCGCAGATTGCACGCGGCGGCGATGAAGTGCCCAAACAGCTCGACTTGGATTATGTGCGCGCACTTTGCTACGGACTTCCTCCAACGGCTGGCGAAGGCATTGGCATCGATCGTTTGACCATGCTGCTGACCGATTCGCATTCGATTCGCGACGTTATTCTGTTCCCTCAATTGCGGCCGGAAGCCCAGCAGGAAGCCGAACCGAAATCTGAAGGGCACGGCGCGTAGCCCCGTGTTTTCCTGATGCGATTTGAATGGTTCGTCGCAAGGCGATACTTGCGTTCGCCAAACCGTCCGGCCGTTTTGCGTCTGGTCACAGCCTTCAGCGTCCTGGGAGTTACAGCGGGTGTCGCGACGCTCGTAATTGCGCTAGCCATGAATACGGGTTTCCGCGAAACGCTGCAAGATCGTTTGTTGGGAGTTACGGCGCACATTTCCTTGACCCGGCCGGGATCAGGTGGACTTCATGATTATGAAGAGCTGGCCACGAAGCTTTCCAAAATTCCGGGCGTTCGAAGCGTGACGCCGGCCGTCTATCAGACAGTGTTGATGACCTTTGGAGGAGAGTCGCGCGGTGTAGTGGCGAAGGGAATTGATCCGGCACGCGAAGAAGCCGCGGATGAAGCGCTACGCAAACTTGCATCTGGAAAGCTCGATTTCCAGCTGGACGCCGACGGCATCGACGCGCTTTTGGTCGGGAAACAGCTCGCCGAGGAATGGAAACTTTCGCCGGGCGATTATGTGTCGTTGACGAGCCCTCAGGGACGACTCACGCCATTTGGGCTGCTCCCGCGTACGAGAAGATTTCGAGTGGCGGGAGTCTTCGATTCCGGATTCTACGACTATGACGCCAACTGGTGCTTCGTGAAGATGGACGCCGCGCAAGCACTTGCGGGGGCCTCCGACGTAGTGAACGTGCTCGAGTTTCGACTGCAAAATCCGGAGGCGGCGCCAGTCATTGCGCACGAAATCGAGCAGCGCGCTGGACCGAGCTTCGCGGCTGCCACCTGGATGGAACAGCAGGGAGCCTTGTTCCGGGCTCTGCGACTTGAAAAACTCGTCACCGCCATTTTCATTGGGCTGATCACGCTGGTAGCCGGTCTCAACATTCTGGTGGTGCTCTCGATGACGGTGACCGACCGCGCCAAGGACATCGCGGTCTTGCGTTCGATGGGTTCTACATCGCGCCAATTGAGGAATATTTTCCTGTGGCAGGGATTTACGATCGGGGCTGCGGCCACC
>QHYO01000655.1 GCA_003224135.1 Acidobacteriota bacterium
ACAAACTCGGTTGTGACGTGATGGGCGGAGTGGCTGAGGTCAACAGTGGTCATCCGCCAGCGACGATGGAAGTAGCAGTATTCGCCGTTGCGCAGCGCCGGGGAACCGCACTGCGTGCGGTTGGTTTTGATGTGATGACAGCGGGGGACACGATATTCGTAGTAACAGGTCAAGATGAGTGCTCCACCCCTCCCCCGGTGATCTATTGCAATCACCAGGATAGGGGAAAAATTTTTTGGAAAATCTTGGATTAAAAAGGGTTACAGGTAAAATCTTTGAAACAAAGGAGTTATGAAAAGATGGGAACATTGCGCTTGGGCTATGTATTGGTTATCGCGCATGTAGGGAAGCGAGGTCAAGGAAATAGTGGTGGGGATGTAGCCCTGAACTGCTAAGAAAAAGTCGGAGTAGGACAGTATTCGTGCTTTTGCTTGGCCATGCCTACTATCCGCATAAGCGCCTTATAGTGACGCGGGCCCTGTAGTGCCTTGATATGAAAGCCATGCGCCAAGCGGCGCTTAGCGGTTTCGACAATCCTCTCGTCGAGTTCGTTAGGTGAGCCGTACTCTTCGATTCTCATTGTCGACCACTGACCGATTCTGCCCCAGTACTTTACAAGACCGTAGCGTGAATAGAGCGTGGGTTGCGTAGCCACAGTGAACTGCCTCGGTGCATTCTCGGGTTGGTCGGAGTATTCAAATTCAATGCAGACCTGATCGAACTCTTCATGCTTGGCTGCCAACATAACAAACTGGCGTGTGCCCGGTAGAGTCAGATCAAAATCTATATCAGTGATCCTAAACCATCTCGCATCCTGCGGAGGTCCGAAGAGAAGATCCTCCTGCAGATCACACTCATAGCATGAGAGCACGACGTGCTGAACAGCGTGTTCGTACTCCCAAACGTTAGTATGCAAATATGGGAGCAGCCTCGTCGGCTTAACGGTTATGCCAAGCTCCTCCTGTATTTCGCGGACGATGGCTTGCTCGGGTGTCTCTCCGAATTCTATTTTGCCACCAGGCAGCTCCCATTTTTCATGGAGCCCAGGAACCCCTGGCGCTCGCCGCATCGACAACAATATCTCATGGCCACCCGGTCGCATGATGCAGGCGGATACAACTGTCACGCTTTTGCGCAGCTTTTCTTCTTTCACGCTTGACCTACTGCGAGGCTGGACCGCTGCACGACGTTGCCGTCGGCGTTATCTGCGGCGCTATTTTGCTGTTCATTAGAGAAGAGAAAAGAATGCATGTCAATGCCCATTCGCTACGGTGTGACAGCAGCACGCATATGGCCTTTAACGGAATTCCATAGTACATTATCTGCGCTGCCGGATACCTGTCTGCGGCGCTCGCAAACCTGACGCGGAGTATCTCCCCTTCCCCGGAGTGCTCGTTCAGTACGAGGAGATTGTGAGGATGAAATACTCGCGTGCCACTGTGGGCCGCATGCAGTTGGACGACTACGTCCGCATCGTCCCGCAGATCTATGGGAAGCACGATCGCCATAGGTCAATCTGGGATGTATGGTGCCATACTCTCCATCATGGTGCAGCCGTTGCGGAGCGAATTCGAAAAGAAGCACCGGCGGACAAACTTTTCGCTGAAATCGGGGACCTCGCACTGTGGCTGTTCACTGCCGTCCAAAAGCTCTCCGGAAAACCAGGAAAGCGCAAGTCCCCCGCCGAGAGTTCCATCGAGACCCTGGTTCGCATTCAGAGCACTTGTTCCGATCTGGTTTGGCATCGTTATCCGGGAGTCTGTCATTTGTGTTATGCACGTAGAACCGCCAGCAAGGTTCCGGGTGCCAAGCTTCTTGGCCCGTGCGACTGTTTTGAGCAGGAATCCGATCGCAGAGGCAAGGCTGCAAAACGTGCCGACCTGAAAGCCCTGCACAGATTTAGCAAAAGCGTTCGTAGCCGGAAGCCAAGCAGCATCGATGAATGGCAAGCCATGTTCGGAGCTATTTTCGAAAAGAATATCGAGCGGCTCTCACCAACAGAGATCGGGTTTCATCTTCTCGAGGAACTGGGAGAGGTGTCCGATGCAATGGCACGCATGTACTCTTACGTTGAGAGCAACTTTCGCCTTGGCGAACCAAACTGGCGTCAAGCTCGCCTTGAAGACCAGATCGCTGACGCACTCTCTTGGCTCTTCGCGCTTGTGCGAAAGCTAAATGCGATGAAATTTAGCAATCGTGAGCTGAAACATAGGGATCAGGCCGAACGCACGGCGCAGGTCACTCTTTCGGAGATCATCTGGCGGCGATACGGTTCCGATGATCTGGGCGCCTTTCGTTGCCCTTCTTGCAATAGCCAGGTTTGTTCGTGTCCGTTGGTCTTTGTTCCCGGTACCCACTCGGTGAACGACTTGCTTCAAAGATTCACGCCGCGCGGAATTTTCTGACTAAGCAAGATGAGACTGGCCTGCCCGGGAGACCTAAGTCGAAAGGAGAGATGAATCTATGAGCCTTTTGAGAGATGAGGAAATCATTGCAGCCTTAACTGCGCAACCGCCCGCAGTTCCATACGTTGAAGGTGTCGTACTACCGGTTGACCCGTATTCGAAGGATTCGCCAGTTCAGGCTTCATCTATCGACTTGCGTATTGGCAATATTTATCTTCCGGGAGAAAAGGAGACGGATTTGGGAGGTGCTCAGAATCCGAAGCAGGATTATTCCCATAAGACGGGCGAGACCGCCGTTATCACGACTCTCGAGACACTTCACCTGCCGGGGGACATCGCGGCTTTCGGCTTTCCACCTTCTAGAGTCTCATTTAAAGGATTGTTAATGACTAATCCCGGGCATGTTGACCCAGGCTACGAAGGTGTTATGCGCTTCACCGTGATCAACATGGCAAAAGATCCTTATCATTTGGAGCGCGGTGGACAAATAGTCACATTGCTCATTTTCAAGATGAATGACGCTGCCCACCGGAACTGGCGACAGAGGAGCACCGCAGTCCCTCGATTGCCCAATCGCGCCGATATCAGCCGACTTTCCAGAGATTTTGTTGATGTCGATGAGCGAGCAAGAAAGGTAGCAAAGGAATACGGGATAAAATGGAGCGCAGGAATCACAGCCGCAGTTGCTCTCTTCGGAATTCTGTTACAACTTCTTGGCAGTGGGCGGCTTTTCTCGCGGGCGGATATCGATGACCTAAAGAAGAGGCAAGAAAACGTCGAATACGACCTCAAGAATCGGGTGAACGTTGAACAAAAGCTCCAGGACTTTGACAACCGTCTAAAGGATATAGAGCGGATAACCGCAGCCCAAAAGCCAAAGCAAAGTGCATTGTCGTCCAAACCCAAAGTTCCAAGAAAGAACCCGTGAAACCCAAGATCTATCTAATTGGCCGCTCGCACTTTCATGCTGAAGACTTCCTTTCGTTTCTCCGGAACGAAAGCACTGAATGGCACCGTACGCCTGGGGCAACCGAGCCAGAGGAAATCGTTGAAGTCTCGGGCCGCGTTTGCTACATGTCCTTCGGAGAAAAACAGTCGCCACGGTCAAATGGAGATTACATTCGCAACCTCATTAACCAGGGACACGAGAGCGTTCTGGAGCATGTCACTTGGACATTTCTATTGACAGGGGTAAGCCGTGCTTTCACGCACCAGTTAGTTCGGCACCGGGTTGGTTTTGCTTTCAGTCAGCTTTCTCAGCAGTACCACGAAGAAACGGCCGCGACTTTTGTTGAACCTGCGCACTTGCAGAGATCACCACAGGCTTTGAAAGCGTGGCGAAGTGCGGTCGCGCTTTCGCAGGAATCATATAGGACAATTCTCGATTCTTTGAAGGAACTCAACGGAACTCCAGGCCTGGACCTGCAGCAAAAGGAATTCAAGAGAGCGATACGTTCGGCTGCTCGTAGCGTCCTGCCCAACGCCACAGAAACAAAAATTGTCATGACGGCTAATGCACGAGCTCTGAGGTACTTTTTCAAAGTACGCGGCTCGATTCCTGGGGACGTGGAAATGCGGCAGGTCGCGGCGGCGCTGTTCAATGCCGTAGAGGCTGAAGCCCCGGCTTTATTTGCTGATTTCCGTTTGGATACTCTGTCAGACGGAAGTCCGGTATTGGCCCAACGGGAACTGAATGACAATCGGTAGCGGTTGGCCCAGGCCCTTCGCACCGAAGATTATTTCAAAGAGCATGGTCCGCCCTTTGCCTCTATCGGTTTTGGAGAGACAGGGCGGGGATGTTCATCCATCACTGCGCTTCTGGTAATGCAGTTCCTATTCTGATGAGGACGTAAATCTGATGAGGACGTGGATGTCCTCCAGCGAGCAGTCCTCCGGAAGGCGCGTGAGATTCATTACCTTCCGTTGATGTCATCGCGCTCCGCGGCTGGAACAGCAGATTCCTACTCCTGAAAATCCGATGGCGAGCTTAGCTGATAGGAGCCGATGGATAGTTTTTCTCATCCCAGGTCTGGCAAAGGCA
>QHYO01000102.1 GCA_003224135.1 Acidobacteriota bacterium
GAAAAACGATTTTGTCGATGAACGCAGCACTAACTTCCGAACTTCACTCACTTCTTGGGAAGCACAACGTTCTATCCAGCCCGGAAGATCTGGCGCTTTATGAATATGATGGCTCGGTGGATCGGGCGCGGCCGGAGATTGTGGTTTTTCCATCCGCCACCGGCGAAGTGTCGCGGATCGTCAAACTGGCCGTGAAATATGACGTACCCATTGTGGGCCGCGGGGCCGGTACCGGGCTTTCCGGTGGGGCTCTCGCGCGCGGTGGCGGAATCATGATCGCGTTCGGACGAATGAACCAAATCCTCGAACTGGATTTGGAAAACCGGCGCGCGGTGGTGCAACCAGGGGTCGTCAATTTCGACCTGACGCGCGCCGTCGAACACGCAGGCCTTTATTTTGCCCCCGACCCATCGAGCCAGAAGTCCTGCACCATCGGCGGAAACGTTTCTGAAAATTCCGGCGGGCCGCACACGCTGGCCTATGGCGTGACCACGAATCACGTCACGGGACTTGAGTTGGTGTTGCCGGATGGCGAGATTAAACGCATCGGCGGAAAAATCGCCGATGCGCTGGGTTACGATTTGTGCGGATTGCTAGTGGGTAGCGAAGGGACACTTGCACTGGTAACGGAAATTACCGCGAAGCTTTCAAAAAAGCCCGAGGCAGTGAAGACTCTTCTCGCGATCTTCGAAACCGTGGACGACGCGACCGAGACGGTCACCGACTTGACGGCGCGCGCGATTACACCGGCGGCATGCGAAATGCTGGATGGCTGGACACTGTGCGCGGTTGAAGACTATGTTCATGCGGGATTTCCGCGGGACTGTGGTGCGGTTTTGTTGATCGAAGTCGAAGGAGTTACGGAGGCCGTGGCGAGCCAAGCCGTGGGCATTGAAGAGGTCTGTAAGGCCCACCAAGCAAGAGAAGTCCGCACTGCCAGGGACGATCAACAGCGCGAGCTCCTTTGGAAAGGACGCAAAACTGCGTTTGGCGCTCTTGGACGGCTTGCGCCAAGCAATTATGTGCTGGACGCCGTGATTCCGCGTTCGAAATTACCCCAGGCGCTGCGGCGAGTCCTGGAGATTGGTAAGGAATGCGGATTAAATATCGGAAATATCTTTCACGCGGGTGACGGCAATCTGCATCCGCTTGTCCTGTTTGATCCACGCAATCGCGAGCAATTCGAAAAGGCGGTGAAGGCTTCTACAGATATCGTACGCTACTGTGTGGAAATTGGCGGCGCGCTTACAGGTGAGCACGGCGTCGGCATGGAAAAGAGCGAACTGATGACGCTGATGTTTTCAGAGGCCGACTTTGCGTTGATGCGCCGCGTGCATAGTCAGTTCAATCCTACGGGCCTCCTGAACCCGGGCAAAGTTTTCCCCATGGGCAAAGGTTGCGGAGAAACGCGCGTTCGCACAAGCCCGATGCATAGTCCGGTGCCGGCGTGAGTTCGGCGCTTACATCGTCGATCGCATCTCGTTTCGAAAATATCGTAGGGAGTGCATTCGTTCAGACGGAGGCGAATGCAGTTGCCGATTATGGAGTGGATGGATTGTTGCCCTCGGCCGTGGTGTTGCCGGAAAACGCCGAGCAAGCCGCAGAAATTGTGAAGATTGCTACGCGCGAAAAATTCGCGGTGATCCCGTGCGGGGCGCGAACCTCTCTCAGCATTGGAATGACGCCTTCACGCTATGATGTGGCGCTCGATATGACTCGTCTTCAGGGAATCGCGCACTACGACCCGGGCGACCTGACGATTAGCGTCGACGCGGGAATGCGTTTGGCAGAACTCGCAAGAATTCTCGCCGAAAAAAACCAATTCCTGCCACTGGTTGTTCCATTTTTCGAAAACGCAACCATAGGGGGCGCAATCGCCTCCGGGCTCGATTCTCCGCTCCGCCATTTTTACGGGACGGCTCGTGACTTTTTGATCGGAGCGGAGTTTGTGGACGGGACGGGCGCGCTCGCAAAAAGCGGCGGGCGTGTCGTCAAGAATGTTACGGGCTACGATTTTCACAAGCTGCTTACCGGATCGCTGGGTTCTCTCGCGGTGATTACCCGGCTGAATTTTCGGACTTATCCAGTGCAACCATCGCGCCGTGGTTTCCTGGCTTCGTTCGCTGACGAAATTCACGCGCTGGCGTTCATAAGGGAGCTTGCCGCTTCACCGCTGACTCCCACGCTGGTGGAAGCGATTACTCCGGAGTTCGCCAAGTTATTCTTGCAGGAAAAATCTCCTGTCGCCTCGCTGCGCCTGGACGTGCACGCGTGGACTGTATGCGTGGGATTTGAAGGCAGCAGTGAGGTTTGCGAACGCTACGCTCGTGATCTCGGGCGCCTGGCTCGAATGGCTTCTACACAAGACGCAATCAGCGTGCACGATTCGCAATTTTTGTCTCTACTCGAAATTCTGCGAGAGGCGCCGGTATCCATGAGCCGGGCTGCTTCACGGTCCGTCGTGCTTCGCTTGGCCACGCTTCCGGAAAGACTGGCTGACCTATTGAGAGCATTGCGGAGCTTTGCAAGTTCGTCGTGGATCCCTTCGGCCGCCCTGATTCGGAGCGGTTCAATTGTTTATTTCGCATTGCTGCCGCGCGAAGGCGACGAGACGGCGACAAAGCAGATCGCTTATTTTTGCAAGAGCGTCGATTCCCTACATGGCCAGCTGGAATTCAACGCCTCGGTGCTGTTTTGCCCGAGGGTGTGGAAATCCGAGTTCGATTCCAAAGCGCACGTGCCCGAATCGCCGGATCTTCAACGCCGCGTGAAAAAAGCTTTTGACCCGAACGGAACATTTGCCAGCGGCCGCTTTGTTGGAGGCATTTGATATCGTGAGCACAATTCGCGACATTCCTGGGCTGCAGCCAGTCTATGAAGATTACGCGCGCTGTGTGCATTGCGGACTGTGCCTGAACCATTGCCCGACGTACAGACTGTGGCATTTGGAGGCGGATTCCCCGCGCGGGCGAATTCACCAAATGATTCGCGTCGAGCAGGGCGACGTTCCAGTGACTGCCAGCTTCGTCGAACATATCGATAAATGTTTGGATTGCCGCGCGTGCGAAACGGCGTGCCCGTCCGGAGTTGAGTACGGCAAGCTTGTTGAATTTGCGCGTGCTCGAATCGAACGTGACTATCAGCGGCCGTTTCTGTCGCGCCTCGCACGCGGATTTGCCTATCGCCACCTTCTGCCGCATCCGCGACGAATTGCGTTTTTTGCACGTTTGCTGCGTGTCTACCAGCGCTCTGGATTGCAAACTCTTGCCCGGCGATCTGGCGTTCTGCGCGCGATGGGGCTCGCTGAACGCGAAGCACTCCTTCCGCGAATTGACGATCAGTTTTTCTTTCGACGGTTGGGCAAAACTTTTCACGCCATTGGCGAGCGTCGCGCGCGTGTCGCGTTTTTTGGAGGATGCGTCGCTCAGGTGACTTTCTCGGCGTTGAACGAAGCCACAATCCGCGTTCTGACGTCGAATGGCTGCGAGGTAGTGGTTCCGGCAAGACAAGTCTGCTGCGGCGCACTGGCTTCTCACGCGGGCGTTCGAAACGCCGCTCGCGACCTCGCGCGGCACAATCTGAAGGCATTTTCAAACGACGAGTTTGATGCCATTGTGACCAACGCCGCGGGGTGCGGATCGACGTTGAAGGAATATTCGCATCTGTTTACAAAAGACGAGCCGGAATTTCAAGCGGCGAAAGAATTCGAATCTCGTGTACGTGATGTAACAGAATTCCTCGCGTCTTTGGGAATGGTGGCGCCGTTAAAGCCAAATCCGTCGCGCGTCACGTACCAGGATTCGTGCCATTTACTGCACGGACAGAAAGTTCGCGAAGCTCCGCGCACGTTGCTGC
>QHYO01000657.1 GCA_003224135.1 Acidobacteriota bacterium
CCGGCGGATTTGAAGCCGCGTCGCTCGCCACAATTTTCAAGTAGTACGCTCCGTCCGCCAGCGTGGTTGCGTCAAAGGAGTAAAATCGCTGCTCGAGATTGTCCTTCAGGAGCTTCCATTCCTTCTCGCCTTCGCCACGAAAATACACGGCATATTTCAACTCATCTTCATTGTCGTCGTGCGCCGTCCACACAACCGACTGATACCCCTTTTGGATAGTTCCTTGGGGCGGCATCTCGAATTTTGCGGCAGGATTTTGCGTTTGACTCACAATCACTGTTCCTGCGGCGCCGCCTTGCGTCGGAGCCGGAGGAAATTTCAGCACCGCTGCTGGCGCTGCGCCCGTCGCCAGATTTGGCTGACCCTGAGCGCGCACACCAGGATCTTGTAGGGCTATCCCATCAATCACTGGCGCAACATTTTTTGGTTCGTATGCCAGACTCACCCACTCGATGCCATCGCCCGGACGCCCATCGTGAATCACTGCCTTCCACTGCACAAAACGCGCGGCCGGCGCGTCCAGCTGTGCACCGCTCGTCGAGTACGGTCCATGCCACTTTGACCATTCCTTGCCTGGGTCTTCCGTATTCCCGCTGCGCACAAAAATTTCCAGCCTCGGCTCCTTGTTGTTCGAGCCGTTCTTCGCAGGCCCCGCCGGCGGACTCCACCATTCCACGCGTCCCCATTGAGAAAACAGCTGCGTGTCAAACGAACGCGATTCGTAAGTTCCTTCCGGTTCGTACTCGGGCCCCAGCGCAATCAACTTTCCGGGGTTCGCCGTGCACAAAAAGATTCTGCCCGCACCATTGCTGATGATGCCCGTAATTTGTGCCGAGCCCGCCTTTGCCAGTTGTGCGAATACCCCTCTGCCGTCGATCGCCAGCAGCGCCCCCGAATTTCCAAGTCCCGCCAGCAATCTTCCGTCGCCTCCCAGTCCAAGCGAATAGACGACATCATCACGCGAGGTCCACAGCTCTTCCGGCGCGCCGTCCGACGCAATCTTGTAAATCCCGCTCGAAATCAGCGGCGGGAACGCAACAAACGGCGTCTGTGGCTGTCCAGTTCCTTGCGCCGGACTCACCATCGTCACATTTCCAGTCGACGTGATCGTTGTCGTGGTTACGGACGGGGCAGCGCCGGGACTCACTGCGGCATTGTGCTGGCGCTCGCCGATCGCTGCGGCGAAAATCGATCCGTCCTGCGCAACCGCCAAAGCCGTAACTTCGCGCTTCGGAGTTTCATACAAGACAAATCCTTCCGCGGTTCCGGTGCCTTTTGCTTTCCTTAGCCGCAGCACTCGCCCGCTCGGCTCTGTGCCCACGATCAGACTTCCTTTTCCATCGAAAGCCAGCACCCGGATATGCGCCTCATCACTCGCGTAGAAAACTTCGCTCTTTCCGTCTGGCGCCACGCTGAAAATTTGTCCCTTGTCACCTGTCGCGACATATAGAACGCCGTCCGGTCCGAATGCGATGTCCCAGATGTATTTTGTTTTTGCGTCGAAAAATACGTTCTTCTCGCCGGATGCTGACACCCGGTAGACTTTTCCGTCCGGCGATGTTGCTACATACAGCGTCCCCTTCGCATCGAACGCAATGGCTTGCGCCGAAAGTTCGTTCGATTCAAAAACCGTCGCGGCTTTCCCGCTTGCATCCAGCCTGAACACCTTTGCCGGCGATCCGCCCGAGGCATACAGTGTGCCCTTGGAGTCGAGTTTCAGCGCCCACAGGTAGGAGGCATCCGCGTCCGCGAGTTGCGTGAATTTTGGTGCAAGTTCCAGCCGTCCGTCACTCCGCACGGCAATTCCGCGCGTTGTGCCTTTCAGGAATTCGTCATACGTGGATTGCCGCCACCGCCGTGCATGTTCCGCAGTCGCCAATCCCGTGCAAGTTGCGAAGAGGCACACCGCAATCAGTGCCAACTTTCCCTGCTTCGCTATTCTTCCGCTCACTCGAATCCCTCTCTCACTCATCGCACCGGCAGATTCAAAGAAATTATTCCGCTCACCGGTCCTGACATGGGCACCGACGATTCGCTCGCAAGTGATTCACGCAGAATCTGCACCGTTCCAGGATTGGGCCGTCCGTCAATCGCGTTGATCTGCGACAGCGGCACGTTTGGCAATTCCTTGTCGTCCCATAACATCGTTGGTGACGGTGCAAAAAGACCGACGTAGACGCGGTCATTTCTTCGCTCACGATTGATCAGCGCAATCAGGGGATCGAGTCCCGCGGGACTTCCTTGGCCTGCTCCGCCCGAAAACCCTCGCGATGCGCGATTCATCCAGTCCGCGTCGCTCACCATCACGCGCAGCGTTGTTCCCCGCGTCACCTGGTCCGGAACTTTTACCGTCGTCTCCTCAATGCGCGCCGCGCCGCGATAAGGACGCACCAAAACGCGCAGCCGCAACGTTTCTCCGGGTGCTGCCTCACCCTTTTCGAGCCACGCGCTGTCAATCGAATACGATTGCCTGCCCGGCACGCTCTCCACTCGAACTGACACGTCTTCCACTTGCACGCGCTCAAACTGGTTGTTGAAAAGCCGCATGAATACGTTCATCACGCTCAGCGCCACGGGCATTCCGTCCGGATTCAACGTATCTCCCGGAGCAAAGTTATTTTCGATTTCTACCGGTGCATGACCTTTTAGCCGGATCTCCGCATTCAGTTTCAGTGTTGTGCCTTCGCCATACACCACGTTCTGCGTGAGTCCGTTGAATGCGGTCAACGCGACAAGCAGTGGCGTCAGCTTCGGATGGTTCACAATCTGCGCGTGAATCGTTTTTTCTCCCAAGGCGGACTTCGTCGTCAGTTCCATCGGAATCATTGCCGGTGCCACGCCAAGCTTTCCGGTCACCGCCGTCAAATGATCGCCGGTAATCGTTCCGATCGGCCCACCCACATTCACGATTTTCGTCGAAGCCATATCCGATGAAAGGGTCGTCAGCACGCGGCTGCGTGCCATTGGCATTTGCACTTCGCCCAAATTCAGAAATGGATGCCCGCACAAGAACACGCGGTCCGCCTGGATTGCGGTCACTGTACACGCGGAGTTGATGGATACATCGCCCTGCACCAGAACCATTCCCGCCATGTCTCCGGGAGAAAGCTTTGCATCGTCAGGCCGAGCGGGAGTTGTGCCTCCTTGCGCAGCGACAAATCCAAATCCATCCAATTGACTTGAAAATTTCTGGATCGCCGAAGGCTGAAATCCGGAAAACACCAGCGGTGTTTCAATGGAACGTAGTTCCGCGCCACCTTGCACGCCGGCTCGGCTCGCAAATTCACTCGAGACTGCCCCCTGCATCGAATTGCCGAGGCTTGAACCGCCGGAAGTTGGGCCAGCGATTCCGCCACCCGCCAGGACGTCCGCAATCGGCGTCACCCCGGCAATCGGCTCTTTCGTGAAAATTCCCAGCTTCAGCGAAAGCGCACCCGCAAGTTTTCCGTCCAGGTACACTGGGCTTCCGCTCATACCCGCAACCACTCCGGTGTGCTCTACTTTCTGCCCTTTCAACTGCACCAGAATGATGGATTGTTTGGGCCCGAGAAAATTC
>QHYO01000672.1 GCA_003224135.1 Acidobacteriota bacterium
AACAGCAAATAGGAAATATAGAGGAGCCACAGAACAAACGTGGAAGTCAGCCGCGCATCCCAGGTCCAATAGATTCCCCACGCCGGCTTCGCCCAGATCGGGCCGGAAATCAAAACAATCGTCGTAAATGCCACGCCAACTTCCGCGCATGTCACGCCGAGCCAATCGTACTTTTCCTTGCGCTTCCAGACATAAAAAAGGTTACTTGCAAAACCGATTGAAAACGCGGTGAGGCCGGCCCACGCGCAGCTTACGTGAAAATAAAAAATACGCTGCAAGTCGCCCATGGTACGTTCTTGGGGCGCTACAAAAAAAGAGGCGTACCCGGCGGTAATCACCAGCAACACAGCCGCAGCGCAAAGCACGACGCGTTTCGCCATTCCCGCCTATTCCTCCAGTAAATATTCGCCGAAAAGCCACAGCGCCGTCAAAAACACCACGTCAAACACCACTAGAAAGCCGATTCCCTTCCATTGCATCACGGGACCGGCGGACATCAGCCCCACAGTAACTTCCGTGCTGGCTACAAGAATCGGCGCAAGCAATGGCAGCAAGAGCAGCGGCAGCAGCAGTTCGCGCATTCGCGCTTGCGCGGAAATCGACGCCAGCGCCGTGCCCGCCGTCGAAATTCCAAGGCTCCCGAGAAAGAATGTCAACAAAACTCCCGGCAACTGCCCCCGAAAGTTCACGTTAAAAAGTACCGCGAACACGGGAAGCATCAAGAGCTCCGTGAGCAGCAGAAATAAGGTATTCGCGGCGATCTTCGCCAGAAAAATTGCAAATGGGTCGCTTACAGCGAGTCGCA
>QHYO01000673.1:0-505 GCA_003224135.1 Acidobacteriota bacterium
AGCTGTGGGCGATACGACTACACTGACCATTCGCGTCCCGGCCAATCTGAAGCGCCGACTGGATAAGCTCGCCAGAAAAAGCAAGCTAAGTAAATCCTGGTTGGCCACGGATGCCGTCGAGCAATACGTTGCTGAACAAGAGCGCCAGGCCACCTTAGTCCAGACAGCAGAATACGAAATCGAAGGCGGAAAGTTTCTGCGTCACGAAGATGTGCGGCGTTGGCTTCTCTCCTGGGGCACTGAGAAAGAACTTCCTCCACCTGCATGCAAGTAATTTGGTCTCCTACGGCCGTCGCCCAGCTGGCGGAAATCCGCAGCTTCATCGAGCAGGACAAACCAGAGGCCGCTCGTGGTGTCGCGGCGCGTATCGTCACCGCCGCTGATCAGCTCACCAGGAGTCCCCATATTGGGCGCCAGGGAAGAACCGCGCAAACTCGAGAGCTCGTGATCGCCGGCACTCCCTACATTTTTCCTTATCGAATACAAGGAGATCGAATCAGAATTC
>QHYO01000673.1:554-2885 GCA_003224135.1 Acidobacteriota bacterium
AACATTATCAAGAAGAGAACTGAGAGATGGAAACTGACTGACGAACTACGTCATTGGACCCATTCATCCGATTCTAATTCAATAATCTACGCGGCATCGAGGATTTGGGCCGTGAGTCTTTTGTTGCGTGCAATGGGTGCAAGCGAGCCCTCCTGCCAATCTACTGTACCGTGACCATGACGCTGATGGAGTGTTGGAAAAGTGGCGCTGCGAATTCCTCCACCGGAGAAGGCTAGGCCGAGGAGTTCGGCACTGTGGGCTTTCTGAAATGGTGTGTCACCTTTGAATTCCTGTTTGTAATCTGGGACCCTCGCCCCTCAATTTTTTGATTTCCGCAAGTTCCTCATCAAGGACTGCTCCGAAAATTTTCCTCATGCGGCAGGGGCGTAGGATTCGAGAGTCACTTTATAGCCTAGGCGTTCGAGGCGTGTGATGTAGTAGTGGGTGAGGCGCTTGGGCTCGAGATGATCAAAGAAGTCGCCGCGTAGGTCGGCGTACGTAGTTCCCGCTTTAAGCATGTGATAAACGATCACCAACATCGAATGGCCTACGGCAATCAGAGCGCGTTTCTTTCCGCGGCGGCTGGCCAATCGGCGGTATTGGGAGGCCAAGTAACTATTCTTGACGTGGCTCGCGGCCCAGGCGGCTTGCGCCAACGTTCGCTTCAGCCAGCGATTGCCGGGCGTGATGCGCCGTCGCTGCCGTTTTCCGGCGCTTTCTTCGTTGCCGGGAGACATCCCAGCCCAAGAGGCCAAGTTTTCGTGGCTCGGAAACGGCTGCATGTTCGCTCCCACTTCCGCCAGCACCACTTCAGCCACGCGGCGATCGACTCCCGGAATTGCGTCGAGGCGGTCGAGCTCAGCTGCTAAAGGGCGGGCTTGCTTCTTGATTTTGTCGTCTAACTCGTCGATTAACTTTTCCTGCTCGGCGAGTTGTTTCCACAGCAACTGCAGCATGAACCGATGGTGCTCGGTGAGGTGCCCTTGCAGGGCCCTCTCTAACTGGGGGATCTTGCCCCGCAGCCTCCGTTGCGCTAAATCGGCAAGCTTCACTGGATCCTCTTCCCCTCGGATCAAAGCTTCCAGCATCGCTCGGCCGGAGATACCCAGAATGTCTGTCGCTACCGACGACAGCTTGATGTTGGTATCTTCCAACACCTTGTGAATCCGATTCGCCGTGCGCACCTTTTCGTTCGCCAACTGCGTTCGATATCGCGTCAAGTCGCGCAAGTCACGCTGGGACCGTGGTGGAATGAAGCTGCCTTTCAGCAGCCCGTGCTGCAAGAGTTGTGCGATCCACTGGCAGTCCCGAATGTCGCTCTTGCGCCCCGGTACCTGTTTGATATGGCGCGCATTCACCAGCAGCACCGAGAAGCGATTTTCCAAGATATTGAAAATCGGCTTCCAAAAGACTCCGGTGGATTCCATGGCCACCTGGGTGACGCCTTGAGCGGTCATCCATTCAGCCATCGCCAAAAGGTCTCCTGTCATCGTGCCCCAATGGCGTGTTTCTTGATGCAAACGGCCGTTCGGTTCAATCCGCCGTACACAGGCTTCGATCGACTCCTTGTGAACATCCAACCCGGCACAGCAGGTAAACACTTCCTCCATGATCGGCTCCTTCTACCTCCACCGGAGGACATCGAAAACTAAAAAACAATCTGCTCCGCGTGCTCTCACTAATGCGAGGCGACAATTTGGGGTTCGGAGCGATGTCCAGGCCAGACTTGAGCTCGGGCTTGCTGCTCCAAACATTGACGGCCTTCGTCCGGCGCAGGTTAAGCCAATCATAAACCTCTCGAAAGCATTTTCATGCTTCGCGGGTGTGGCGCAGCGACATGACCACTTGAGCGAAGAGAAGAAACAACAAGTTATCGCACTGGGAATGGAGAAATTCACGGGTGTGCGTCGAGAAACAGCAGGCGCTTACCTCAAGGCGGCCGGGATCGGAGTCCGAGCACCGGGCGGTTGGGGGCGACGAGCGCCGGCAAAACCGGCCAATGAGGTGACCACCGACTCTTCTGAGTCAAAACCGGCCAACGAGGTGACCACCGACTTTGGCCCACCGATTTCACTCCCAACGGGCAATCGAGATCGGGTCAGCAGTGCCTGCGAGCCGTACCGTGAACTGCTCGAGCAGGGACTGGGTCGTGGTCGGAATGCCATGGCCATCTGGCAGGACTTGGTTTCCGATCACGGCTTTCCCCATGGTTACCAGACCGTGAAGCGTTTTGTTCACAAGCTTCGCGGTTCTACACAACCCCAAGCCGTGGGGATTATTCACACCGCAGCTGGAGAAGAAGCACAGGCCGATTACGGATCGGGCCCGATG
>QHYO01000658.1 GCA_003224135.1 Acidobacteriota bacterium
CGCATGGAATCCCAATGGGATTTTGCTGAGCCTGACGAAGGTGCTGCTATTATGCTGGCCGGTGGCGGTCATGGTTGCTGGCGTTGTAGTTTCGCGCAAGGCGAATTGAGCGTTTCACGGCAGCGAACAGGGGAAGTTCGTGGTGACCGAACAGAGCAAGTCCGCAGCAAGCGAATAGAGGAAACGAATGGAAACTGGCGGTGACAAATACGGTCGTGACCTGGGAGAGCAGATCAGGTCGCGCGTCCGCGACAGAATGACAAATCGCGATCGCTACAGCGGATTGATTCCGGGAGCGGTGATCCTGGCGATCGGCGCGATCTTTTTGCTGAACAATTTGGGTTACGTGAAAGCAGCGCGCTTCTGGCAGTTCTGGCCGCTCTTTCTGATTCTTGCAGGACTTGTAAAACTCTCGGTTCCCAGCAGGCGTGCGTGGGGTGCGATCCTGCTGGTCTTCGGGATCCTGTTGCAACTGAATCAACTGGGATACGCCCACTTTTCTTTGGGCGAAATGTGGCCGCTGGTTTTGATTGCAGCCGGCGCTTTTGCAATGTGGAGCGCCCTGCAGGCTCGAAAAATAACTGAGGGCTTCAATGGAAACAACGCCGATCCCCGCACGACTCTGAATGAGAGCGCCATTTTCGGCGGCGTGCAAAAACGTTTGAACGCGAAAGAGTTTCGCGGAGGGCAACTGCAATCGTTGTTTGGAGGAATCGAAATTGATCTGCGCGATGCGGACCTTGCGGAAACCGAAGCGGTCTTGTACGCAAACGCAATTTTTGGCGGCATCGAGATACGCGTTCCGGAAACATGGTATGTCGCGGCGCGGGGCCAGGGAATTTTTGGCGGCTACACGGATTCGACCCGCTACACGGGGCCGGGCGACCCGGACAAGCCGAAGAAGACTCTGATCGTGATGGGCACGGCGATATTTGGAGGAGTGGAGATCCGCAATTGAGGCTTCGATGATGAATCCCGCGGGTCGACGAAAACCATACCTGGGACGCGTCAATAAGTACACCTGGGTGCCTATCGCTCTGGTTCTCTGCGTATTTCTGGCGACGCTGGGCAACCTGCCGTGGACGACCAGCATTTTGATGGGCGTTCCGCTGGCGATGTTTTCGTTGTTCATTCCAATCGCTGCCGGATATGTCTGCCGGTTTACGCCGCTTGGCAAGGCGCAGATGTGGCGAGTCGCGATCACGCATCTGGCGGATCCTCTGGTGCTGAGCTTTCTGTGGACACTCATTGCGAGCGCATTTTCGCGAGCTCTCGCCTACATTCCGCAGTTGCATGGACTCGACAAGCAGTTTGCGCCTAACTTGTGGATCGTTTTTTTCACAGGATGCCTGCTGTACGTGTTTTCGGTTGCGTTTCATTACGTCGCGATGGCGCAGGACGCGGCCCGTGCCGTCGAGATGGAGGTGATGCAAACGAGCGTGTTGGCGCGGGATGCGGAATTGCGAGCGCTGCGCGCGCAGATCAATCCGCATTTCCTGTTCAACAGTTTGAATTCAATTAGCGCACTGACCAGCATCGACGGTGCTCGCGCAAGAGAGATGTG
>QHYO01000659.1 GCA_003224135.1 Acidobacteriota bacterium
ATTTCGCTCGGCAAAAGATCTCCGAGCGCTTCGACAAGCAGCGCTTTTTGTGCTCCCCGCTTTTGCCGAGCGCTATCCGGCAGCGCCATCACGAACTCCACCAGCGGCGTATCGAGCAGCGGAACACGGACTTCAAGCGACCGCGCCATGCTGACGGAATCGGTGTCGCGAAGCAGCGTGCTCGCCATGTACGTCCGCATCTCGAGCCAGCTGACCGCCGCAACCGGTTCCTGGTGCCGCGCTTCATCGACTGCAAGCTGCAGCCAGCCGAGCCATGTCGGTTCCAGCGTGTAGCCGTCCGCGGCGAGTGCGCTTGGCCGGAAGCGCGGGTCGATCAACTTGTCGATCTCGCCGGGAGGAAAAAGCGCTCGCGAAAAAAAATAAGGATGTGGCAGGCGTTGCGGATTCCGCCATGCCGCCAAAGCCTTCCTCGCCGCATCGGGGGTACGTCCTGAGGCGAACAGCGACCGCAGAACTCCCGAAGCCGCATCGCGCAGCGTTGCGGGCACGAACTGCGCCACCCCGGTCAGTCGCGCCAGCTTTGGCGTGTCCGCAAACGTGGAGTATCCTGCGAACAGCTCATCGCCGCCCAAGCCCGACAACGCCACTTTCAGTCCAACCTGTCGAGCAGCCCACGAAACGAAGTAGGTGTTGATGCCATCCATCGTTGGATGATCGAGCGCGGCGAGTGCTTCATCAAGGCGCGCGGGAATTGCGTCCCCGGCCAAGGGAATTTCCGTATGCCGGGTGCCGCAGCGCTCGGCAACGATTCGCGTTAAAGCGGATTCGTCAAAGGGCGTGCCTGGAAACGCAAGCGTGAAGCTCTGAATGCCCGCATGCTCGCGAGCGGCCAGAGCAGCTATTGCGCTGGAATCGAGTCCGCTCGATAAGAACAAGCCAACCGGCACATCCGCAATCAAGTGCGCACGTATGCAATCCTCAAGCAGCGGCCGCAGTGCAGTGGCAGCCGCTGCAAAATTCCGTGGACGCCGTGTATCCTTCGCCGCAGGACTTCGCCGCGGGTCCCACCACGGATGCGGACGAGGCAAACGGCGCCGGTCCGGAACGTACAGCAGCACGCGATGGCCGGGCGGTAGCGAGAAAACGCTTTCATACATCGTGACCGGTTCGCTGACACTGCCGAACAATAAAAAGGATGTAAGCGCATCCTGCGAAATTCGTTTCGCCGTGATTCCGCTGGCCATCAATGCGCCAACTTCCGACGCAAACGCAAAACCTTCGCCGGTTTGCGCGTAATACAGTGGCTTGATTCCAAGCGGATCGCGAGCCAAAAACAAGACCGGGCCCGAAGTGTAATGTTTGCGAAAATCTGCAATCGCGAACGCGAACATGCCACGCAGCTCGGTCAGGCACTCTTCGCCCCACTCCTCCCACCCATGTACAAGCACTTCGGTGTCTGATTGTGTGGCGAAACCATGGCCTAGTCGCGTGAGCCGTTCGCGAAGTTCCCGATAGTTGTACAGCTCGCCGTTAAAAACCACGGCCACGTCTCGTGCTTCGTTCCAAATAGGTTGCTGACCGCCTGGTAGGTCAATGATGCTCAGCCGCCGCATCGCCAGCGCAAGCCCCGGCGCACGCGGATCGTTTGCCAGAAATCCTTCGCCGTCCGGGCCGCGGTGCTGCATCACAGCGGCCATGACGCGAACTCGTGATTCGGCGTCACCACTTCTGTTCTGAAACGCGACGCCGCAAATTCCGCACACGCGTTTACTTGATCTCCGGTGTGGTAAAGAACGCGGCGCCCGCGCGCACGAGATGCGAGCGAAGACGAAAGCGCGGCATCTTCAGCCACTGATCTGAGTACCAGGCGAGGAACAACCGAAACAGAAAAAGAAATAGCGTCGCAAGCGCGGCGGCAGTCAGCACAAAAAAAGACTCGCGTTCCAGAAGCAGGCTCCAATCCACTTTTTCATCCCATCCGGGAATTACTCGATCCAGTACCGAACGCAGCCGTAACCCATCAAGGGGCAGCCGCGCGATCCGAACGTGCGCAAAATTGTCGTAGTTATAGGCAGGCGGGTAACCGGGAATTCTTCCGGTAGCCTCCGCGAAATTCTGTGGAGTTTGCAACTCTTTCCGCGTCAGCATCATTACGATTCGATAGGTTGGATCCACCACAATCCACCTGGCATTGAGCAGCACTTCCGCAACAACGTGCTTCGCGCTGCGATCCGGGGAAAGCAAAAGAAGCCTTCGCACTTGCAGATCAGAGCTTCGCGCGAGATTCAAGAAGGCGTTGGTCGCCGTTCCGCAGACAGAAAGCAACTGCTGGTAATTGAGAGTCGTTTCAGGATCGCGTGCGGCGAGCCCGGTCGGATTTGGTTCCGCCGAGCGTGGCGGTCCCTGACGCATCCAATCCAGAATCGCTTCCACTCTTTGTTCCGGCAGGGCGTTTGCCGGCACGATCGCGTCACTAAAGCCATCCAAATATCGGCGCACGGAATATTCCCATCCGGCCGAATAACACGCCATGGCACACGACCCGGAACAGTTTGTGTTGCAAGCTCACCACACTTCTAGGCCGGACATGCAGATTGTCCTCCGACTGCAGGTTTCGCTGCAAGCTCAGCGTAAATTCCTTCCATGCGCCCTACGGGCTCGTCCCAGCCAAGCCGGCTAGCCGTATTTTTTCCGCCTTCTGACAGCTTGGTGCGAAGTTCTGCGTCGCTCAGTATCTGTTTGACGGCTTGGGCCACCGCTCTAGTTTCATGTGCCACCACAATTCCAGCGAGCCCTCGAAGCAATGGTGCAACACCGCAATTCTCAGTGACCACCACCGGTGTGCCACACGCCGCTGCTTCCGCTGCCGTATTTCCAAAATTTTCATTCTGTGAAGGCAAGACGAATACATTCGCGTCGCGATAGGCTGCCCATTTCGCTGCTCCGAAGACCGCGCCACTGAATACCACCCGCGGTGCCACTCCCCTCGCCCGCGCCAGCTGTTCCAGGCGCCCCAGCATTCCGGACTCGTCCGGCCCGGCAAACGCCAGCCAAAGCTCGCGGTTCGCGATATTTTCCGGCAGCTGCGCAAAAGCTTCGAGCAACAAGTCCGGACTCTTCTTCTTCGATAACCTGCCGAGAAACAGGATCAGCAGCGCATCGGCTGGGATGCCATGTTTCGCACGGAATTCGCCTTCCGCAGGCAATTTGCGCGGCGCGACCACTCCATTCCGGCGCAGAAAGAGTTTCTTGCGCAGAATTCCGCCCGCCGCCAGTTCCTCCATTTCCTGCTCGGAAGTCACGATCACGGCTGCCGCTCCTTGAAGCATTTCCGTTCCCCAGTGCGCGTGATACACGCGTTTCAGAAAAATATTTCGCACGATCGGTACAAACATCCCGATGGGCTCGATTACATACGGAATGTTCCGCTTGCGGCATTCCCTCGCAACCGCAGGTCCCAACAGATCGTACAAACCAAAAATGTGAACCACCTGAAAGCCTGCTAGCCGCGCGCGGCAATATCTTCTAACCGCCGGATTCCACGTCACGGCACGGTAACGAAGCCAGGTCGGCAAATAGATACTCTGCACGCCGTTTAAGTCGTGCGTCCATCCGAAGGGCGATGGCTTCCCAGCTCCCGCATTTTCTTTGGACGTCTGCCGCGATTCGAATCCCCAGTCAGCCGTGAGAACCGTCACCTCGTGACCTCGCCGCGCCAGCCCATTTGAAAGTGCCTCCACTTTCAAGGGAGGCCCGCCGAATTCGTAAAAAGGCGCGTAAGACTGTGTCACGTTCAGGATTCGCATAGGCCGCGCAGAATTTTTCGGAAGGATTTTGCAAATATGGTGAAGCGAAATTCATGTTCGACGCGCTGCTTGCCGCGCCTGCCCATCTCTTGCCCGAGCGCGGGATCGGCCAGCAAAGTTTCTACGGCCGTTGCCAGTTGCACCGCGTCACCATGCGGAACTAAATAGCCGGTCCGTCCATCGTCAATCACTTCTGGCGCTCCGCCGTGTGCGCCGCCAATCACGGGCTTTCCGCAGGCCATGGCCTCGAGGTACACCAATCCAAATCCTTCACCTTTGCTCGGCAGCGCGAAAATTTCGCAATGCCCGAAGCACGCGGCAAGTTCTTCGTAAGTCAACCCCGAAAGAAAATGCACGTGACGCCGCACGCCGTTCTCCTCTGCCAGATCTTCCAGCCATCCGCGATCGTCGCCGTCACCGATAGCCGCCAGCTGCAATTCCGGCCAGCGTGGGAGCAGACGCGGCAAAGCCGTAATCAGCGTGTCCATGCCCTTGTAGCGTTCGTCCGCGCGCCACCGGCCCACGGTCAACACAACGCGTCCCTCCGGAAAATTTCCGGGAACCGCGGTCTTCGCCGCATGCGGCGCCATCGCCTCGAATTGCGGGTCGAGCGCCCAGGGCAACACGCGAATTTTTTCCGTAGCAACGCCTTGCACCGCGGTCACGTGATCCGCCGTGTATTTGCTCGGTGCCAGCACCAGGTCCGCGTGCCGCAGGGCCATCCGCCGAATGCGCCCCAGCGGTTCCCACACTTCGACTCCGTGCGTGCACACGATCGACTTCAGCCGGGGCGAGAGAAAATGCATGGCACGCACGACGGGCGCGAGATTGGGATGCCCCGCGACGACTAGTTTCATCTGCGATTTTCCGCCGCCAGATCGTCTCCGCGCCGCACGAATCGCCGTCGCAAGGAACCTGCCTTTGGCTCGCTCGCTTCCCGTGAAAACAATTTCACGTCCCGCAACGCCCAGCCTCTTCAACTCCGGCCCATCATTCAACGTCAGAATACGGCATTCCATACCGCGGCTTGCGGCAAACTCCGTTAGCACCGAGGCCAGATGCCGCCCAGCACGCTGCACTCCGCCCGGCGCGTCCAGTTCAGGAAAGAGTCCAATCAGCACGCGCAGAGTCTGCCTTGCGTAAAGTCCGTTGGCAAGTTCCCTGGGGCTTCTTCAATCAGCATCGCGAATCGATCCTCTTGTTCCAGAATTTCGCGGTCGAATGCTAATCCTTGCGCCGCTCGCGAACCGCGGGTTGTTTCGTATCCCAGCAGCCTTCTCTCCGGACGGCAACTTCCTCCTGCTCACTTATGATCACAACTCGTATCGAATCGACCTTCCTTCGTTTAACAAGACGAATTTGCCCGGTTCGCTTCGTAAACGCGACGCTAACTTGTTCGCTGTGCAGCCCGAGAATCGCGCTCTGCTGGCCGACGCGAAGGAGCCTTCATCGTACTCCATTGTCTCGCTTGTCTCGGGAGACGTCCTTTCACAAATGGCGTTACCCGCGGATAGTTTTTCACTCGCGACCAATCCACGATATGCGCTCGGTTCAAGAGCGGATTCTAACGTGGTGAGTCTGTTCGACCTCGACCATCATAATTCCATCGATGTTCCGGCCAACTTGGGCGCCGATGTTTACGGCGACACCCTTGCCCTCTACACCCCCGCGGGCGAATTGCAGTTTTATCGCCTCGGGGAGCCGCAGCCATTCCGTCGCGGGCGTTTGCCGCTGAATGGTCTGCCGCGCCTGTACGCGGCGCTGGTCGATCCTTCACTGTCCACGTTAGCCATTGCGGTTCGTGGCTCGGGCGCTGTTTTTGATCTCACAAATGGAAATCGCTTGGCTAGCCTTGCGGGCTTTACCGGGACAATTTTATCTTCGCCTCAAACCGCTTTTTTGCTGAACTCCGCGCGTGCTGCGGCTTCCGTAGCTCCCTGGACGGCCGCGAACTCCGCGCCGGTTGGTGCCAATTGGACGGCAAGAAAAATGGCTGACCTTTTTCCGGGCGGCAATAGCTTCATCGAGTACTCCTTTCACGACGAATCTGGCGGGAACATTCCAGGTATGAGTTTCAGAAATGAGATAAGTTTTGAGCTTCGTGGCCTGGACCCTGCTTCCGGGGGCGAACTTTGGAAGCGGGTCTACACAAGAGATTCACCCGTTCCCTATAACGATCCTGAGGGCGGACGCCTCGTCCTCGCATGGAAAGCGAACTCTGAATCGGCACGCAACGCCGCCAAGAGACTCTCGGGCGTCAGGGATGCTTACAAGAACCAGAAGCTGAAAGATCAGGATTCCTTTTTTGAAGTTCTCGACTCGCTTACAGGCACTCCGATCGGGGGTGTGCTGGTTCAGTTCGGCGGCGGGCCTTCGTCCTTTGATTCCGCTTTCTCCTGTGGTGACGCTCTGTTTCTCATAAAGGACCAATATCGCGTGACGCTGTATCAGCTTCAGGAGGGGAAATTGCTCGCTCGTTTGCGCGGCCAGCATCCGGCGGCTAGCGTCGCGGGCGAACTGTTCACCCTCGACGAAGGCGGTGGAAAATTGGGTCTATACGACCTCCGGACTGGCGCCAGAATCGGAGAACGCCGCTTCTCCGATGGGCATCGCCTATGCGCATTTTTCTTCAGCCGGCGACCGGCTCTTCGTACTGACGGACCATCAGGAAGCGATCGTACTTGACGTGAAGAGGATGGTTGAGACCCCGGCCAATTCAGCTACGGAGAACCACTAAGAGACCAGCGGCACCAGATCCTCCATCCTATCCAGGTAGACGTCTGCGGGATGCGCTTTGCGGTCGTGTGTGCCAAATCCAAAATTCACGATGGCTGAAATCATTCGCGCATTGCGCGCGGTTTGTACATCTACTTCTGAATCACCTACCATCACGGCCTGCTCGCCTGTGACCCCGAGTTCTTCAAGAATCGTGTTCGCTCCCAGCGGATCAGGCTTCTTTGTGGCGAAACTGTTTCCCCCGTAAATCACGCGGAAAAACTGCGCAAGCCCCAACCCTTCCATAATCCGCACGCTGATGTTCACCGGCTTGTTCGTCAGCACGGCCATAGGGACGCCGCGGAGCTGTTCGAGCGTCTCGCGCACTCCCGGATATTCCTTTGTAAAATCGAGTTTGTGCTCCTCGTAGTGCCCGAGGAAGAATTTCAGTGCTCGTTCTAGTTCGTCCGGCTGGGGAGCGCCTCCGAGCGCGCGGCTAATTAATATCGGTGCGCCTGAACCCACATAACTCGCTGCCAGGTCCTCCGCCAATTCCGCGCGACCGAGCTCCCGCAGTGTGGCGTTTACGGAGAGCACCAAGTCCCGCTTGGAATCGATGAGCGTGCCGTCGAGATCAAACACCAGTGCCTTCACATTGCCTTGAAAATTCTCTTTCATATCTTTTTATTTTAATACGCGCGTCGCATTCTCTCCGCTGCTTCGCGTAAAATATTGGATTCAACTGCCGTCAAGGAAACCATCGGAGAACTCATGGCCCAGGTATTCCCATTTCGCGCTTACCGTTTCAATCCGCAAGTTGCTCCCGTGGACCGCGTCCTTACGCAGCCGTACGACAAAATTTCTCCGGAGCGCCAGGCCGAGTACTACGCCATGCATCCACAAAACCTGATCGCGGTGGAGAAAGGCCGTGTCTTTCTTGAAGATTCTGCGCAAAACAACGTCTACACACGCGCTGCGGCGAAAGTCGAGGAATGGATTCGCGATCACATCGTTGTTCAAGACCCCATTCCCGCGTTCTACGCCTATATGCAGGAGTTCACCGTTCCCGGTTTGTCTGAAAGACGCACTCGCCGCGGCTTCATCGCTGCCGGACAGCTTGAGGAATATTCTGCCGGTGTTGTCTTTCGCCACGAGCACACGCTTTCCGGACCGAAAGCCGACCGCCTCGAACTCCTGCGACATACGCGGACGCACACCGGTCAGCTGTTTATGCTTTATTCTGATCCGCAAAAACGCGTTGACGCGGTACTCGCCGAAGCTGAATCCTCCGTTGCGCCCGCAAGCGAGCTTACCGACGAGTATGGCGTGATTCATCGCCTCTGGCCGATTGCGGAGTCCGACCGCGTGCATGCGATTCAACAGGCTATGGCTGATCAAAAGCTCGTCATTGCGGACGGTCACCATCGTTACGAAACGGCGCTGAATTACCGTAACGAACGCCGCGCAACTGCCGCTTCACGCGATCCTGGTGCCAGCTACGAGCGCGCCATGATGACTTTCGTCAACACGCGCGGCGAAGGCCTGGTCATTCTCGCCACGCATCGTGTTGTGGCCAACGTTCATGATTTTTCTTGGCCCGCCGTTCGCCGCTATCTTGAGCCCTGGTTCGCTTCCGAAGTTTTTCCTTTTGCGAGCGACTCCGAAAAATCGCACGCACAGGAAAAATTCCTGACCCGCCTTGCCGCCACCGCGAAGCAACGCTCCATCGGCGCGTATCCCGCGGCTCCTGCAGGCCAGCGCGCTTTTTATCTTTTCGGGTTGCGGCCTGGCGCGGACCTCGGCCAGCTTCTGCCCGCTGTTCCTGCGCTCCAGCGCGATCTCGACGTTGTTCTTCTTCACGACGGCATTCTCGAACCGGCTCTCGGCATCACGCTCCAGGCCGCCACAAAAGAGATGAATCTTACCTACGAACGTGAAGCCCCTGCGGCCATCGCCGCTGTGGATTCTGGCCAGGCGCAGGTTTCCTTTTTCCTCAACCCCGTGGACGTCGAAAAAGTCATTCAAATCGCCACGTCCAACGAAGTCATGCCCCAGAAGTCCACCGACTTCTATCCAAAACTCCTCAGCGGCATCACCATGTACCGCATCGAACCCTAGTCTTGCTCTGTTTTGCAGCGGCGGCCATACTGCGGCGGGCGTCCTCCTGAAACCTGACCGCGGTTGGTCCCTGCGCGCCGCACCGGGCCGCGCCAAAAAAAAAAACAAAAGAGGCGCCCGACCGCGCGCCTCTTCAAAAACCAATCGCAAACTAACTGCCACTCTACTGCGAAAAGCTCGCCACTGCCGCTGCTTCCGTGTCGGATACGTCAAACACCGTCAGCAGCTTTGTGATCTGCAGCACTTCCTGGAACTTGCTGCCCAGGTGACACAGCCGCAGCGAGGCTCCTTCTTTCTTCGCCGTGTGGTGCGAAGCCACCAGCGTGCCCAGTCCCGCGCTATCAATGAATGTGATGTTGTCCATATTCAGAACGATCTTTTTCTTTCCTTCGGCCAGCAAGGACTTGATTTTTTCCCGCAGCGCTGTGCTCTCTTCGCCCAATACGATTCGTCCGTCAAGCGCAACCACCGTCACGCCGTCCACTTCGCGTTGACTAATTTTCAATGCCACGATTGTCTCCTCCTCATCGGAAAGCGGGTCCGGCGGCAACCTGTTCCGGAGCCCAGAAGCATACCATTCTTTATCCCAGTGTTTGTAAGTACAAACCCTGAACCCTGGTCAGTAGTAGTCCGCGCAAGACATGTAGTAGCCGCAGACGTTGCAGATCAGCTTGCAGCGCCGCGACTCCAGCCGCTGCGAGCAGACCGGACAAAATCGCGAAGCATCCTCATTCCGCGCGTTCACTACGGGGACGGCTCCGAAGCGTGAGGAACTGCTGCCGGATTCCCCGGCAACGCTGTTCTCCTCAAAAACACGTTCCCCAGTGACTTCGTACGCGCTGATTGGCTTCACGCCTTGTTCCACGGCGGCACCGTTATAGCACAACCTGCCAAAACCCGGTAGCGGCAGCAAGTATCACCCCATTCTCGCTCGTTTGAGGTGCGCGTCCCTACCGTGATCCATTCCTTCGGGTTCTCACAAGTTCGGCCCGCCGCTCAACGAAAGGCGAATTCAGTCTGTGCCCAATCGAGCGCCGGGGATGTGGCGGCATGGCGTGGAAAAAATTGCAAGTTTTAGTACTGGCCGCCTGAGCGACTTCCCTCGCGCCTGTTGGAAACGAATCACTTAGAGCTTCTTCTCCTACCATCCATCTGGCAGCTGAGTTGCTTAACCACTGTGGGCAATCTTGGCTGCCGGCTGAAGAAGCGGCCCGCCTGCCAGAAGTGCAGCGCTGCTAGAGTCCTACCGCCCGGCCAGCACCTTGCACGGTTCGTCGCCTTCTAGAAACAACAGGGGGTTTTACCTTTTATGGATGAACGTTATGAACATCAAGAACGTCAAGAGCATCAAGTCCAGAGCGACGTTTTCTCAGAGTCGAGCGGATCTCGTTCGAAAGTATGGATGCTTTCCTTGGTCATCGCGTTGATTGGCGTCGCCGGCCTTGGCGTTGGTTACGGAATTCGCCAGCAGGGTCTGGTTAGCCAAATGACGCTGCGGGAAGCCGATAACACCGCAGCAATGAGTCAAATGCGTAGTCAGATCGACTCCCTCACCAACAAACTCAACGACATGACCGCCCAGCAACAGCAAATGCCACAACGCGAGCCTTCCGCCGACGCTTCGCAGCCTGCTTCGCGGTCCGCCGCCAGCCAGTCTCGTAGCCGGAGCTCCGCTGCATCCGGCAAACAAATGAAGCAGCTGCAGGCGCAGCTTTCCGATCAGCAGAAACAGCTCAAGGTTCGATCGGCCGCACACACGAAGAAGTGGTCGCGCTGTCAAAACGCGGCGAGCGCAATTTCTTCGAATTCGAGCTCGTGAAATCCAAACAGTTCGAACGTTCCGGTCCTCTGTCGCTCTCGCTTCGCAAAGCGGACACCAAGCACCAGCGCATCGACCTGAATCTCATCGTCGATGACATCCAGCTTTCAAAGAAAAGTGTCAACCTTTATGAACCGATTTGGATTCACCGCGCGGACGACCCGCAGCCCGTTCAGATCGTCATCAACAAAATCGAAAAAGATCACGTGCGGGGCTACGTGAGCGCGCCAAAATACCGCCAATCCGAGCTGAGCAACGTCAGCTACCTACAGCCCCCCGCGAATGCGACACCGTCCGTGGCTCAGCCCAGGACCCAGCCGGAAGATCAGCAACCAAACTCGTCGCCGGCCACTCAGCCGCCCGGGCAATAGTTTCCCTCGAAGAACAAAACGAGCCGCAGCGGTGGACCACAATTTTCCTGCTGGGCGCGGGGCTTTCAAGAGGCTCGCGCGGGCTCTACCTATAGTCCGAGACCATCGTCTCGCTGGTCTTAAAGGCTCTCAGTCTTTCGGACTCCAGGCCGACGCGATCAGGTCTTTTGAAAAGCCCGGCGGGACGGCCTGATCGCACGCGTAACGATAAAGCGCCGCATTGAAAATCCCCTGTACCGCTGAACTCATCACCGACAGCAGCAGGAAGTACAAACCCATCACCACTCCGCCAATTACCATGCCGCTTTGTCCCCCCAACCGTATCGCGGCGAACCACAGCGCAAATCCGGGCAGCATCAAAACGAAAAACACCATGCCCAGACTGAATCCTCCCGCAACTTTTTCGCCCCACGTTTCGCGGAACAGCTCTGAGGAACGGTAAATCGCTGCAACCGGTGTTAAATCCTCGAAAGCCAGCACCGGCACCACGAAATAACAAGCCAGGTTCCATGCAATTCCGATAATGCTGATCACGATTCGCCCGATAAACCCAGCCCGCTCTGAGAGCATCCGCAACACCATACCCACCGTCGCGGCCACAAAGGCCCACTGCAAGATCACCCACTTGCGCTTCCATGCCAATTGCAATCCCTGGTCAAATGTCCAACTCCCGCCTGTCAATCGGCTGTTTGCCACGCCTACCAGCGCCACGTTGAAAAAAACGATCACAAAATAATTCGCCAGATAAAAAACAAACATCGCCGCCGTGAATTCAGCCGACTTGCCGGAGTGCTGAAAGTTCTGAGGCGTAATCCCCGCTTCGCGGATCGCCGGCAAAAATACTGCCAGTCCACCAGCACCCAGCAGCAGCGTCACGATCATGCAGCTGATTCCGGATAACACGGAACAGCATCAGCTGCTTGTCCGCCCACAGAATCGAAAAACTCTCTCCCACAAGATCCCAACTTCGAGAAAATCTCCCCATTGAGTTTTCCTCCTGAATTGACCGCTGCGCGGTCATCGCCAAAATTGACCGCTGCGCGGTCATCGCCAAAATTGACCGCTGCGCGGTTAGCTCTAAAAATGAGCGTTCTGTTTGCCGTCAGACCTGCGGGAACTTGAGACATCTTCCCAAGAATGCTCGCGAAAAACCAGCAGACGGGACGGCCGGCAGAGTAACCCGGACACTTTGACTATCGACAATCCATGTTGTAGATAATCATAGTATGGGAAAGCCAAGCGACCTTGTGCAGGGAACTCTGGACCTCTTGATTCTTAAAACCATCTCGCTCGAACCACTGCATGGCTGGGCGATTGCCAAGCGTATCGAGCAAGTTTCGGGCGAAGTGCTCCAGGTGCAGCAAGGATCACTCTACCCCGCGCTTCATCGTCTGGAACAGCAGGGATGGATTCGCGCCAAATGGGCGGAAAGCGAAACCGGACGCCAGGCGAAGTTCTACGCGCTGACGGCGACCGGCCGCAAGCACTTCGAACAGGAAGCCGCGAACTGGCAGCGGCTTTCCGGCGCAATCAATCTGGTGATTCAAGAAGTCTAGCCGCAGTGGCGCCGGAAGGGAAAATGATACGTTGGCTGGAAAAGATTCGGATCCGTTCGCAAATGCTCTTTCACCGGCGTCGCGAAATCCAGCGCCTCGATGCCGAACTAGCCTTTCACCTCGAACAGCAGATCGCCGAAAACATCGCCGCAGGAATGAACTCTGAAGAAGCCGGCTACGCCGCTCGGCGAGCGTTCGGCTCTCTGGAGTAGGTCTCTTCGACGTGCTTTCCTACATGTCCTGAAATTAGTGCTGCTCGATGGACTTCGCCCGGCTTTCTTCGGACTCGCATTCGGAATAGCCGGCAGTATTGCGGCGGCTCAACTCATCCGCTCCATGTTGTATGGCACGGGCACACTTGATCCGGCTGTATTTCTGACCGTGATCGCAATTTTGCTGTTGGTCGCTGCCATAGCCTGCCTCATTCCTGCCTGGCGCGCCTCCCGGCTCGATCCAATGGTCGCTCTCCGAACAGAATAAAACACGCAAATTGACCGCAGTCTGCCCAGCCGCCGCCACGCGCGTTGCGATTGCTTCTATTTGAATCGCGACTTGGCTACAATTCATTCCCGCATGCCGGGTTTCTTGGAAACCATCAGCCGGTTTCTCGTTCAAGCCGTGCCTTCGATCTCTCGCGGGCAGCAGCGCTGGGAGTTCGCCAACATCGCGGCCGCCGTCGCTCTTCTGTCCATCGCGTTCGTGGCAATCGCTCTTTTCCTTTTTCGCCGCAAGACACGCGACCCCACCTTGATTTACTTCGCTATCTTCTGCGCTCTCTATGCCGTCCGTCTGTTGGCAAGCGTGCGATCCTTTCGCGCTCTTTTTAACGAGCCGGGCTCCTTTTGGGACTACGTGAATTGGGACATCACCTGTACCATTCTTGTGCCGTTCGGCCTTTTCTTTTATCAGGTGGGCAGCGAATTCCTCAGGAAGTTCTTTGGTTGGCTCCTTGCGGCACAGATGCTCTTTGCCGTTTTTGGAATCTCTGCCGCCGCGCTGGGAGGCAATCTTGTCAAGCTCGGCTTTGCCAACGACATCCTCGTGCTCACCACCTGCGTTGTCGTTGTGCTGTTATTACTCGCCGAACGGTGGCATCCAGGACCACGCGGACAGTTGACCCGTGAAATGCGCGTTTTCGTGGCGGGTCTCGTGGTTTGGTTTCTCTTTGTCGTGCAAGCGAATCTCCTTGGTCTCAGGCTCATCTCCGGCCATAACTTGGAGTTTATCGGCTTCCTGGTGTTTGTCGGATGCCTCGGCTACATCTCTGCACATCGCATTTTTGCAAACGAAGAACGGCTCCTCGCCATCGGCAAGGAGTTGGAAATCGCCCGCAGGATTCAATCCTCAATTCTTCCGCAAAGTGTTCCGATCCTTGCTGGTCTCGAACTCGCTGCGCGTTACGTTCCTATGAGCGCCGTGGCAGGCGATTTCTACGATTTCCTGGTCATGGACGAAAAACGTATCGGGGTTCTCGTCGCCGACGTTACCGGGCACGGCATCCCTGCCGCCTTGATCGCCTCAATGCTCAAGGTCGCCTTCGCGGGACAAGCACCTCACGCGGATGATCCCGCGCGCGTTCTCACCGGCTTGAACGTGGCTCTCTGCGGCAAGTTCGAGGAGCACTTCGTCACCGCCGCTTATCTCTTTGTGGATTTGGAAAACGGGTTGCTGTGTTACTCCGCTGCCGGCCACCCGCCGCTCATGCTGTCCTCGCCCACGGATGGAAAGGTCCGGGAGATTGAAGAGAACGGCTTGATGCT
>QHYO01000009.1 GCA_003224135.1 Acidobacteriota bacterium
GCGAAGCCGGCTTGATTGAAATCCGCGTGCAGGATTTGCGTCTGTTCACGAAAGACAAGCATCGCACGGTGGATGATCGGCCGTTTGGCGGCGGTGAAGGAATGGTGCTGAAGCCAGAGCCGCTGTTTGAGGCGGTGGAATTCTTGCTCGGCGATTCCGTGGGCGATGCCGCGGGGACACGTGCACACGATCCAAAAACCGCGATCGTGCTGCTGTCGGCGGCGGGCAAACGCTTCACGCAGGAAACGGCGAGGCGTTATGCGCAACTGGATCGCATCCTGTTCATCTGCGGAAGATACGAAGGCGTGGACGAACGCGTTGCGGAACATCTGGCAACGGAGGAAGTCTCGATTGGGGATTTCGTTTTGTCCGGCGGGGAATTGCCCGCGGCGTTGCTCATCGACGCGGTTACGCGGCTGCTGCCCGGAGCCCTCGGCAACGAAGCGTCCTCTCAAAACGAATCGTTCAGTCTGCTCGAGCGCGCGGAGCAATCCGAGGCCGGAGCACTGCACAAAGCGCTTTCGGCAAATCGCGGGCTGCTGGATTATCCTCACTACACGCGTCCTGCCGATTTTCGCGGCTGGAAAGTCCCCGAAGTTCTGATCGGCGGCAACCACGCCGAAGTCGCCAAGTGGCGGCGCGCCTGTGCGCTCGAAAAGACGCGCCGTAACCGGCCCGACCTTTGCGGCCTCTAATGCATGCGAACCTGTAAGCGGGCGGCCTTGGATTGAAAGAGTTTCAGAGCGATTCGGCAACCAAGCGAGGGCTCATGAGCAGCGGAAAAAAGGAAAAGCGGGACGAACTGCAGCGTCCAATTGCCATTTACTACGAGCATCCGGACTGGTTCCGGCCGCTGTTCGAGCGACTGGATGAGAGCGGTGTGCTTTGGAAGAAGATTGACGCAGGCAATCACCAGTATGACGCGACTTCGTCTGAAGAAGAATACTCGTTGTTGTTCAACCGGATGAGCCCTTCGGCGTGGCAGCGCGGGCTGGGACACTGCATTTTCTATACGCTCGATTACCTCGCACACCTGGAGGCAAAAGGCGTGCGCGTCGTGAACGGCTATCGCGGTTTTGCGCATGAAATTTCAAAGGCTCAGCAGCTTACGAATCTGGAAAAGCTTGGACTGCCTTATCCCAAGGCGCGGGTCATCAACCATCCATCGCAGGCTCTGGGAGCGGCGGAAGCGATCGGATTTCCAGTGGTAATCAAGCCCAACATCGGGGGAAGCGGAGCGGGTATCGAGAAATTTTCTTCGCCGGGCGATCTGCGCCGAGCAGTGGAGGAAAAGCGCCTGTATTTCGGAATCGATTCGACCGCGCTGGTGCAGGAAGCTTTTACCGCACGCGACGGCGTGATTACGCGAATCGAAGTACTTGGCGGGAAGTATCTCTACGCCATCCGGATCCACACCACCGGCGAGAGTTTTAATTTGTGTCCCGCTGACATTTGCCAGAACACCAAAGGCGAGGAGTTGACGCGCATCGCATGCCCGGTGGACGCTCCAAAAAGCGGCATGAAGGTGGAAGCCTACACGCCGCCCGTGCGCGTGATTGAAGATGCCGAACGCATCATGGAGCTGGCGGGAGTGGAAGTCGGCGGAATCGAATATGTAACAGACGACCGCACCGGGCGGCAACTCTACTATGACGTGAATGCGCTTTCTAATTTTGTTGCCGATCCAGTCCGCGTGATTGGCTTTGATCCTTACACGCGGCTGGCGGAATTTTTGATTGACGAAGCAATTCGCCACGAAGCGACTCGCGGAGAAAAGGCTGCAGCCGGCGGAGCTCAACGATGAGATACGGATACTGGCTTCCGGTTTTTGGCGGCTGGCTGCGCAACGTCGAGAACGAAAACATGCAAGCGACGTGGACTTACGTGAAGAAGCTGGCGCAGCGCAGTGAGGCGATCGGCTTCGACCTGACATTAATTGCCGAGTTGAATCTGAACGACATCAAAGGGATGGAAGCACCGTCTCTGGACGCGTGGTCCGCTTGCAGCAGTGACCGAGCGAATTGAATTGATGGTCGCGGTGCGGCCAACATTTCACCTGCCGGCGCTGCTGGCGAAGCAGGCGGCAAATATAGATCACATCAGCAACGGGCGTCTTACCCTGAATGTTGTTTCGTCGTGGTGGGCTGAGGAAGCGCGCAAGTATGGCGTGACGTTCGAGCAGCATGATGATCGCTACGCGCGCACAAAAGAGTGGCTGGATGTTCTGGACGGAACATGGAAGCAGGATCACTTTTCCTATTCCGGCAAATATTATCGCGTGGAAGACAACGTCCTGGAGCCGAAGCCAGTTTCAAAGCCGCGACCAACACTGTATGCGGGTGGAGAATCACCGGCAGCGAAAGAATTGATCGCAGAAAAGTGCGATGCCTACCTGATGCATGGTGATCCACCCGAACGGGTGGCCGAAAAGATCAAGGATCTTCGTGAACGCCGCGCACGGCACAATCTGCCTCCGCTGAAGTTCGGCGTGGCAGGGTACGCCGTGGTTCGACAGACGCAACACGAAGCCGAGGACGAGGTGCGGCGGATCACCGATGTGCAACAGTCCGCGGCGGGCTATGCGAACTACCAGGAGTGGCTGGCGGGAACCCAGCTGGAACAGCGGGTTTCGCTGGAAGATTACTCCGTTTCAAACCGGGGACTACGTTCGGGCCTGGTTGGCACTCGAGAGCAAGTGGCCGAGCGCCTCGCCGCATTTGAAAAAGTCGGCGTGGATTTGGTTCTGCTGCAATTCAGCCCGCAGTTTGAAGAGATGGAGCACTTCGCGCGGACGATTATCAAGCGCGGCTCGTCAGTTCGGGCGTCGGCCTGATGCTGCGTGCGCTAGGCTCTCCGCGAACCCGTTTGTGCTCCGCTGGTAACCTCGTCTTTATTCCGCCCCGATCCGGATTTGGCTAGAAATACGAGGGGTTTTTGCCTATAATTGTTGTTTGTCTAAGAAGAGCTGGCCCCGCCTGAGTGGGTCTGCAGGGAATAAGGAACATGAATCCGGTAATTCGTAAACTGCATGAAGCGCAACTGCGCAAAGATTTGCCTGAGTTTCGTCCGGGCGACACCGTCAAGGTGAACGTGCGCCTGCAAGAAGGCGAAGGCGAAAAGGTCAAGGAACGGATCCAGGTATTCGAGGGTGTGGTGATTTCGAAGAAGGGCCGCGCTTCCAGCGCAACGTTCACGGTTCGCCGTGTTAGCTTTGGCACTGGCGTGGAACGTATTTTTCCGCTGCACTCGCCGACGATCTCCTCGATCGAAGTGACCGGCAAGGGGCACGTGCGTCGCGCGCGCCTGTACTACCTCCGTGACCTCAGGGGCAAGGCAGCGCGCATCAAGCGCGCCGGAAAGGCCCGCGAGGAAGTCGATATCGCTGTCGCAGCTGCCGGCTCCAGCCCACAAGCGTAATTCGAATCGCGGCGCTCGCGCCGTGGCTACGACGATTCCAGGAAAGACTCTCCACCAAACGGGAGAGGCTTTTTTCGTCCTCCCGCCCTCCGCACCTCCATCATTTCAACAGCCACAATTTTAGTTTCGCAAACGGTGGAATAGGCGTTCGCGTGCCATGCTAGAATTTGCGCGAACAACGCA
>QHYO01000661.1 GCA_003224135.1 Acidobacteriota bacterium
TGCCCCCTATTTTGAGACAAATGGTTAAGACTCAAAATCCATGGAATGGAGAATTGAGTCATGGGATTGTCACGAAGGCAGTTCACCAAGGAGTTTAAACTGGCCGCCGTGCGGCGGCTGGAACAAGGGGTATCCATCGGGGAAGCGGCGCGCGCGTTGGAGGTCAACCCCAACGTGCTGCATCGCTGGCGCCGGGAGTTCCGCCAAGGCCCGGGCAACGTCTTTCCGGGCAATGGCAAGCAGCGCTGGTCGGAAGGCCGGATCGCAGAGCTGGAGCGCAAGGTCGGCCAGCAAACGCTGGAGATCGATTTTTTGAAGGGGTGCTTGCAGCGCATCGAGGAGCAGCGGATGCTGCAGGCACTGACTGGAGGTCCGCGGTCTACCGGAAGGTCCAGGAAGAAATGAAGGCGGATCGGGGACTGACGATTGAGCGCATGGTGGAGCTCGGCGGCGTGAGCCGCGCCAGCTTCTACCGCTCGGGCCCGGACCGCCAGCCGCGGCCGGATCCGGACATGGATCTGCGGGACGCTATCCAGCGGGTCGCGTTGGAGTGGCCCAGCTACGGCCGGCCGCGGATCACGGCCGAACTGCGGCGGCGCGGCTGGGAGGTGAACCCCAAGCGGGTTTACCGGTTGATGCGTGAAGACAACCTGCTGTGTGTGCGGAAGCGGAAATTCGTGGTGACCACGGACTCCAACCACAGTCGCAAGGTCTATCCGAACCTGGCCGGGGAGATGGTGCTGACCGGCATCGACCAGCTGTGGGTGGCCGACATTACCTACATTCGGTTGCAGAGCGAATTCGTTTATCTGGCGGTGGTGATCGACGCCTATTCGCGACGCGTGATTGGCTGGGCGCTGGAGCGCACGGTGGAAGACGATCTCACCTTGGCGGCGCTACGCCAGGCGCTGGAGTTGCGGCGGCCAGCGCCTGGGCTGGTGCATCATTCTGATCGTGGCAGCCAGTATGCCTCCGGCGATTACACGGACCTGCTGAAGGCCCAGGGCTGCCAGATCAGCATGAGTCACAAAGCGAGCCCCTGGGAAAATGCCGGCTGCGAATCGTGGATGAAGACGCTGAAATCAGAAGAGGTGTATCGGCAGGAATACCGCGATCTGGCGGAGGCGCGGGCTTCGATCGCGCAATTCATCGACGAAGTCTATAACCAGAAGCGGCTCCACTCGGCGCTGGGCTACCGTCCGCCGGTGGAGTTCGAACAGGTGCTGGCCGTGTCCAGCGGGCTGGAGACCCGCGCATGATCGGCACACACAGGGCGACGGGGAAAAGGGAAAGCCGCGCGGGCGACGGTGCGGCGCAGGTAGTCGTCGGGGTCGCCGTGGCGGCGAGGAAATTGTGGGCTGGCGAGCCGGAGAATTTCGAGCACCTGAGCGGGAGCCCAACGCTGCGACAGCAGGTGCCGGGCGACCCACCAATCGACGATGCTCCAGTCGGGTTGGGGAAAGCGTTGGCGGATGTGCCATCGCTCCATACAAGCCTGATAGATCTCCGTCGCGACCGACGCGGCGATGATGGCCGAGACAGGATTTTCGAAAGTCGAGTGGACGTTGGAGTCCGGGGCTGGAGAAGCCGACGCCAACGCTCGCGCCGATCGCAGCAGCGCCTCGGCTTGCGGCGCCAAGCCGGCTTGCGCACTCACGACCTTCACCCAGGGGGCGTAGCCGCCAGGTATGCGCCGCGCGGGCTTCTGGTTGGTGAAACCGGCGAGCCTTCCCAAGTGACGCCAATCGGTGCTGGCCGGATCGCCTCCATAAGCCGCCGCCAGCAGTTTGCCGGCGGCGGTCGCCACCGGCTGTTCCAGGGGCGAGGTGCTGAGGTGAATCCAGGCTTGCAGGTGTCCCGGGCTGGTCTGCAACACCACACAGGGGTCATGCCCCTGAGCGCGCATGGCAGCGATCGCCGTCGATTGCGCACCATCCAGGTCGACGAGAATGTAGCCGGCGTTATGGTCGTCGGCGTAGGGCTGCACATAGACGTCGCAGCCTTCGCGGTTGCGCGCGCGCAGGAAGCGCACCGTGGCGGCACTTCCCAACTGCTCGGCTGTCCAAAGCCGTTCGCCAGGGAACGCCTGCCGGGTCCGGTCATGAATCAGGCGGACCAGGAACAGCTCATTGGGCATGGCGGCAAGCTGTCTGCGAATGGCCCGCAAGGTGAGAAAGAAACCGCGGTCTTCCATGACCGCAAT
>QHYO01000662.1 GCA_003224135.1 Acidobacteriota bacterium
CGAGCTTGATCGCGGCGCTGGTGTCTTTCGGCGGAAATTCCGCGAGTGAAAATGCGGATGCGCCGATCACCGCGCCGACTAACGAAAACCTCTCAGATGTGTTGCGACTGATTGCGCGGCTTACTCCTCCGCTCGAAAGCGCCCGAGGCCTTTCTCCCGAGGATGCGGCTCGCGCCATTCATGGTGCGCTCGCTGAAGCGACGCGTGAGACCGTTCATCTGTTGTTCAACACAATTTCTCAGCATAGTCCGCGCGAGTCAGAGGCTCCGCAACCGTATTTGTTGAGGCTCTCTGAAAAGATCATTCTCGAATCTCTGACCACGGAGTTGTCCGGCGGTACGCTCGCGCCGCAGGAGCTCAGCAAGAATCTTCACACGCTTGGCAAAATTTTGGTTTCAGCGGGAGGTTACACCGGTCCACACTCCTCGCAACACTTGTCCTCGTTGGCATCCATTTGGGCAGACGACGCGCATCAGGAAAAAATGAAAGAAAGGTTTTGGCTTGAGCTTGCACCGCGCGAGAAATCGGCCGTCCTTCGCGGACCAGCCGTGTGGTGCGTTCCAGTCTCGGCGATTCGCTCGGCTCTGGTCCAACTCGCCGACGCTGGCGCGGACGCTCCTCGCCGTGAGGCGCGCAATATCTTATTGAACTACTCGCGCCGGCTGGAAACGCCGGATCTAACTGCGCGGCGCACGGTCGCCGCTGGGTTAAAAGAATTATCGTCGGTAATCGAGTCGCTCTGGCCAAACCAGCTTCCCGAAGAACTCAACCGTTGCGCCCTCGGAGCACTCGAGCAGGAAACCGTGCCCGAAACCGCAGCGCTTCTTTCGGCCTTCCTCGAAATGCTTGGACGCATCGCGGTTACGCGCGGTGATTACGCGGGGCTAGAAGGAATTCTCTCAGGACTCGAAAAGCCGCCACGTGAACCTCAGTTTGAACACATGCACGCTTTGGCGCACCGGCTGATCGCACAGGACCGTTGGCTGCTCCTGGTGGACGCTGCGCTCGCCAATCGCGCGCTTGATGCCGCTCTGCCGAGGTTGTTGGTTCGCGACCCGGAACGGTTGCTGGACCGCCTGACCACTTTGCTGACGGAAGCGCGAGGCAGCGAACTTCTGCCACCAATTGCGCGCCTGCTGCGAACGATCGGCGTACCGGTGCTGAACCTTCTCGAATCCCGACTGTACGAAGCACGTAGGCAGCGAGTGAGTGCCGCAATCAAAATGCTCGCTGCGGCCGATCCAGAACGACTGCTGCGCGCTTTGCCACGATCTCTGGCGAGTTGGGAATGGAATCTGCAGGATTTGGCGGTGAGTGAACTCTCTCGCCCATCGAACGCGACTTCCGCCCGTTCGGCTGCCTTTATTTTTTCGGCGCTGTTGGGCGACGCGCATCCGCTGGTGGTTCCGATGATGATCGATCATCTCGGCATCGCCCAGGAAGTCTCCTCCGTCCCGCAGCTTATGGAAATTGCTGGCGGCGGTCACGAAGTGCTCCGCGATCAATTTGTGCGCATTAAAGCCATCGAAGCGTTAGCGCGCATGCGCGCGGCGGAAGCAACGGAATTGCTTCGCCGGATCTGCGAAAAGCGCGAAGGATTAGCTTACGCGGAGCCAGCGGGAATCCGCGCCGTGGCGGCCGATGCGCTCGCGCTGCTCGAAGATCGTCCGGCCGGTACACACGTCCGGTCAGCCTACGAACACGCTGCACAGGCGGGATCTAGTTTCGTCGTTCAACGCCGTTATGCGCGTGTTCCGCTTGAATCGCCGCTACGCGCGCACATCGAAGGCGGCCAGTCGGCTGTGGCTCGAGTCAAGACCATCAGCCTTGGCGGAGCTTATCTTGAATCTCCAAAAAAACTCAGCGTCGGCGACACCATACAGCTGGAAGTCCGCTCAGGACTTCGAAAAATCCATTTCACGGCTGTGGTACGGAATGCCGGACCCGATGGCAACGGTGTGGAGTTCGTCCACATGAAGAGTGACGACCGCGACAAGCTGCGGAGGCTTGTTCAAAAGCACTTGTAAGCTACTGCATTCGCACTAGACAGCTCCGTTTTAAGAAAGGGGAAAGAGGAACGATAGTTCCTTTTTTGGTGACGAAGGACCCAACCCTACCTCTGCTACCTTGAGCAACTGCTCGAGCAGAACGCGCGGCGCCTGCAAACCCCTGAGAAACGGTGTTCTTACCCCCGTAGCTCTATAACTTCTTGAGAAACAACGAAGACCATCCCGCGGTCCTTAATACCTCACTATCTCAGTTATAAGCACTATGTTATAGAGAAAATATATTCGGGACTATTGCGATTCGAACGGTTCGATCGACGTCTACGTCAGAGCCGCTGTTCCGGGTTTCGCAGGCGCCATATTGCGCGTCGTGAAGCCATTGATGCCGCTTGTCGTCGCCGTGCGGAGATAGTTTGAGCTCACGCGGAACAGAGCTAGAAGGCGTGACGGACAGGGAAGTCCGTGAAGTTTGCAGTTGCATTGAACCGTGGCATCAAGTAAAAGCCGAGTAGCCAATCAGTTAGAACTATGCGTGCGGGTCCACACCCCGCCAACCGCTAGGGGTAGCGGAGCTTAGAAGTCTAAATTCGGAGGCAGTGATGAAACGCAGCCACTTTGTGTTCGCGTTGTTGATTTTGCTTGCCTTGATCTTAGGAATTGCGAACAACGCCGCGGCGCAAAATACGGCCACGCTCTCAGGTGTGATTACGGATCCACAAGGGCGCAGCGTCAACGTGGCCAAAATAAGCCTAACCAGCAAGAGTACCGGCGCGGTGCGGACGACGAACTCCGGAGAAGACGGGCGGTACGCGTTCGTCTTGTTGTCGCCCGGGGCCTACAAGATGAGCGTGGATGCGGGAACGGCGTTCAGTATCTTTGAGAAGGACGATTTGGTAGTGACGGTGGGCGAGGAGGCGCAATTCAGCCCGCAGCTCAGTCTCCGCGGGGGAGAGCAAAAGGTAATCGTGACAGCGGAGACGAGCCTGATCGAGCCCACAAAGACCGAAGCTTCGAACACGATTGGCGAGCAGCAAGTGGAAAGCCTGCCGATCAACGGGCGCGCGTTCGAAAAGTTCAGCCTGCTGGATTCACGGGGAAGGCGCGCCGTTGCTCCCACGATCGGCCCCGCTCCGGACAGCGGTTTGAGTTTCGGAGGGTCGCGAGGTCGGGCAAATGGCGTGCTGATCGACGGCGCTGACGCGGTGGACAATTCAGTGAACGGAATCCGCGCGACGGTTTCGCAAGAGGCTGTTCAGGAATTTCAGGTGGTGATGAGCAACTACAACGCGGAATACGGCCGGGCAACAGGCGCCATCATCAACATCATCACCAAGAATGGCGGAAACGAATTTCATGGAGACGCGTTCGGCTATTTTCGAAACAAATCGTTTCAGGCGCGCAACGCTTTTTCCGGGCAAATCGATACCAACCCCGGCAGCGCCACCAGCGGGGAGTTGGTACCCGTCAAACAACCTTACACGCGGGTTCAAACCGGTCTGACCATCGGTGGCCCAATCAAGAAGGACAAGACATTTTTTTTCGGGTCGTACGAATATACGCAGCGGGAAGAATCGGGATTTTCCAGCATCGGAATCGACAATTTTGGTCTGCAAACGGTAACCTTGCCAACTCCAGCCGGGCCGTTCCCCGTACAACTCACGGGTCCACAGGCAGATGCGGTGAACACACTTCTCGCTTCCGGAAATCCTTCTCTGCAGGGACTTGCCGTGCAGTATGGCGTCTTTATGGGCTCGGCGTCGAGTGTCGCCTTGAATAGGCTCGATTACGGACTGGTATCGGCGGGTCTGACCGGTGGGTTTCTTCATCCCGGTCCGGGCGCGCAATTCCCGATTCCGGTGGATTGCCCTGCCGGTGCGGCCGTAAACAACGGTGTCACCTGTTCTGGAGCGGGAATTTACGTTGCACCGCTTCCTGCTTCCTACGTCGGCTTGAATTCGATTCGTGGGAACTATCCGATTACGGAGAAAACCAGCCTTTGGTCGCTGCGGCTGGACCAAATCTGGAACGACAACAATCGCTCATTCCTTCGCGTCGGAGTTTCGCCGTCTCTTGTTACCGGCCTGCCGTCGACTTCGCAAAACCAGGTGTTTGGGCAGAATTCCGGTTCGCGCGCGGGATACAACCAGTCGCGTGACTTGAACTTCACGTTCCAGCACGACACGGTCACTAGTCCTTCCTCCGTGAATACGTTTCGATTCCAATTCGCACGGCGTGGGCTGCACTTCGGCTTTTCGCAGCTTCCCGGGGGCGATCAAATCGGAGTCAATATTCCCGGCGTCGCGTATTTTGGCCGCGAACCGTATTCAACGGTGGACCGCATTGAGCGCCGGTTTCAATTTACCGACATTGTGGCGAAAACCTGGGGCCGCCACGCATTCAAGTTTGGCGGCGATTTCAACCTCATTCAGCTGCGCTCGGCAAAAGCACAGATCTTCGAGCTTGATTTCGGCGGAGTCGTCAACTTTGGCGGGATCTCCGCATCTACCTTCAGCAGCGCGTTCGCAGGCTTGCCCGGCGCGACGGGATTGCAGGCCTACGGATTGGGAATTCCCACGACGTACATTCAGGGAATCGGAAACTCGAATCAGCCGTTCGATAATCTCCCGATCGGGTTCTTTGCGCAGGATTCCTGGCGCATCAATCGCAAGCTGACGCTCAACTATGGCGTGCGCTATGACGTGGAAATCACGCCGCTGTTTGCTCCGGCGACCAGTGTGAACGCCGCCGCGGAAAAAGCGCTTGGCGTGGTTGAGGGCATTCCGAGGGATTACAACAACTTCGCTCCACGTCTGGGTCTCGCATGGGATCCAACAGGAAGCGGGAAGACGTCTATCCGCCTGGGCTACGGTTTGTTCTACGACCACCCGCTACTGGCGGTTGCGTTTAACTCGGTCACCGCGGACGGTGGCCGATCCGTGCAACTTCTCTCCGCGGGTGGAACTCCTTCGGCGTGCGGACTCGTTACACCGGATTGCGCATTGGCGGGCGGGCCCGGCACGGATAGCCCTGCAAATTTAAACGGTTCTTCCATATTCCAAGGTGTCCTCAACATAAGCTCGGCCGACGCTGTTTTTTCGCCTTTGAGCCTCGCCTATCTTCCAGGCCAACAGCGTTTCGATCCGCTCGCGGCAAATTCACTTTTCGCAAATCAAAACTATTTGACTGCCGGTTTCCCGTTGCCGATTTTGCCATTCACGTTGCCTGTGGCCGCAAACTTCAAATATGGCTATGCGCAACAGGGGAATCTGACGATTGAACGCCAGATCAGCAAGTCATGGAAGATGAGCGTGGGGTACCAATACACGAAGGGCCTCCACCTGAACCGGCCGGTTGACATCAACTCCACCGATCCCCAGCTGCTAGCGCAAAATGCCTTTAAGGCGGCAGCTTCTGGTCTGAGCGTCAGTAATCCGGTGACAGTCGTTGTCCCGACAGGCGCCCCGAATTCGTGCGTGAACACGAGTACCGGAAGTATCTTCCTGATTGCGCCGGGAGCACTTGGCCAGGGTTTTGCCGCCGCGAACTGCAATCCAGCGGCCGCCGTGGGCTTCGTCGGCACACCGGCATTTTTCAATTTCTTCCGGCCTTCCGGCCCCAACCCGTCGTTCGCTGCGGCCGCCGGTGGCTACGGCACTGAGGTTGCGCTTGCGCACCTCGCGGGATATCCAACCGGTTTTGGAGTTCCGGTTCCGTTCAACAGCGTGGACGCGCAACTCTCCGATGCGAGCTCCTGGTACCACGCGCTCACGGTCGATGTACAGAAGCGCTTCTCCAAGGGCTTCATGCTCTTCTCTAGCTACACATGGTCGCATTCGATCGACGACGGCACGGATCTGCAGTCCACACTCGAGCCACAGGACAGCCGCTTCCCATTTTTCGAGCGGTCGAATTCCGTCAATGACCAGCGGCATCGCTGGGTGACGAGCGCGATCTTCCAAACCGCGACTGCCAAGGGGGGCGACGGGGCATGGAAACATTTTGCCAGCGGGTTCACGGTTGCGCCGATTATCGAAGTCTCTGCCGGCAGGCCCTTCAACGTGATCACCGGCACGGATACACGATTGGATCTCGGCGCTTCTCAAGCGCGCCCATCTCTCGTGTCGAGCGGCACAACTTCCCCGTACATTTCGGGCGCGGCGTTTGGAGTGGCGGATGTCTGCCTGGCCAACGACGGCTCCGCGTTTTCCGTGCCTTTTGTGACACCACCGGCCGGATGCGACGGCAGCCTCGGACGCAACCGTTTCTTTACGCCAGGGTTCTTCCAATTCGACCTGAGACTGGCAAAACAGATCCCTTTCGGCGAGCGGTTTCGGCTTGAACTGATCGCTGATGGCTTCAATCTTTCCAACCGCACAAACGTCGCAGCGGTGAACCAGCTCTGCGATCCGACCGCGGGTCTAACTTGCCTGGCAGGACAGCCCACGGCAGCTTACGACGCGCGGCAATTCCAGTTCGCCCTGAAGCTGCACTGGTAGGCACAGTTAGAAATATCATTCGAAATTGAAGGAAACTTGCTTCCCGAGAAAACGAAGCGGTCTGAAACCGGCCAACTACAAGGCCGTTTTTTTGCGGACTTGCTGAAATCTCTCATCCGCGTAGAGTAGAAGTACCGTTTCCCGTTATCTCGCGGAGATCAAATGTCAGGAATTTTTGTTGCAGGTCTGCTGGTTGTCGCCGCACTTGTGATTTGGGTTGCGGTGCAAAGCCTTGGAACGCAGAAGAAAAGCGAAGCCATCGAGTCACAGATGACCGAACTGCGGCGCGACTTGCAGTCCGTCGCGACCTCGCAAGCTCAGGCCACCGGCCAAATCACAACGCTTGCCACCACCGTCACACAACGGCTTGATGCAGTCAGCAAGTCGCTTACCGACGGGGTCGTACAATCCGCCGATATTTCAGCCAAGGGTCAGTCCGCCATGCGTGAGGAGTTGAAGAGCACGCAAGGCATGATGGAGCGCATTTACAAACAGCTTGGCGAATTTCAGGAAGTCAGCCGTGGGCTCAGTAACGCGCAACAGTCGCTTGAATCGGTGCTGGGCGGAGCCAAGACGCGCGGCATCCTGGGCGAAATCACACTTGAACGGCTACTTGAGGATTCCCTGCCGCCCTCGCAATACTCGACGCAATACCGCTTCGCGAGCGGGGAAGCCGTCGACGCTGCGATATTCCTTCGCGACAAAAAGCTCCTTGCGATCGATTCCAAATTCCCACTCGATGCTTTCCGCCGCATTCAGGCTGATGGCGAAGAAGCGCGCCGCACGTTTGTCACCGCCGTGAAAGGCCACGCGGATGTCATTGCAAAAAAGTATATTCTGCCGGCGGAAAACACGCTGGACCTGGCGTTGATGTTCGTTCCATCTGAGAGTGTCTACTACGAGTTGCTGCAATGCTCGGACAACAAAGGCCAGGCACTGGACGCTTACTGCCGCGACAAGCGCATCGTCGCCGTTTCACCGAATACGCTTTACGCGCACCTCTGCGTGATCGCGATGGGTTTGCGCGGAATGCAGATTGAAGAGAACGCTCGCCGGATCGCAAACGGGCTAGCTGGACTGCAGAAGCAGCTAGGGAATTTTTCAGAGACCTTCGAAAAGATTGGCACGCACCTGAAAAACGCGCAGCAAAGCTATCAGGAAGCTGACAAGCGCCTCGACAAGACCGAATTGGCCCTGGAAGGAA
>QHYO01000663.1 GCA_003224135.1 Acidobacteriota bacterium
GATGGCTTCCTGATCATCACGCGTCACCGGATAGCGGACCCAGTGATCTTCGCCCGTCTCCAGATTGCGCAGACGCAATCCGCTTTCCGTTTCGTGCCGCGTCACATAAAGCAGAAACTTTCCATCGGGGGTCAATCCGGGGCGCATGGCGCTACGCGGTTGCTCGATGATCGTGTCTTCCTCGCCGGTTTTTCGATCCTTCCGCTTGATCTGCCACAGTGGAAACATCGAATTGTAGGAAAAATCGCGGCGTCGCTCTGCGTAGTACAGATACCGGCCATCACTCGAGGCTACGACGCCCATGACGCTCGTGCGGTCCTCCCGCTTCGTCGTTGGCGTTGGCTTTGATTTCGTGATCTGGATGCCGGTCCCGCCGTCCACGTGGTACATCCAGATTTCACGAGGACCGATTCCGAAATGGGTTTTGGATACGTAGACGTACTTTCCTCTGGGGTCCCAACTCGGTGAAGCAAATTCACTGTTGGAATCTTTCGATACTTGCTTCACGCCGGTGCCATCCGGATGCATGATCCAAATATTTTCGCTGCCTTCGCGATCGGAGAGAAAAGCGATCCACTGCCCATCGGGTGAAAACCTCGGCTGGCTGTCAAACGACATTCCGCCGTCGATCAGTTTTGCCTTTCCGCCTTCGATCGGAAGCGTGTAGATGTCGCCGAGCAATTCAAACGCGATGGTTTTCCCGTCAGGCGAGACATCGAGCGAGAGCCATGTGCCTTCGTCGGTAGTGAAGCTGACTTTGCGATCGGACTTCAAAGGCAGCCCTTTTTTCTCGTCTTTCTTGTCGTCCTTTTTTTCTTCTTTCTTTTCGTTCTCCTGCTCAAGATCCTGTGCGTCGTTCTGCGGGATGTCCTGGATCCGCGCACGCGAAACTCCGGCCAGGCCGGTGAAACTGAGGGCCAATACCAACAGATACACCACGAACGATGGCCGGTTGGGCTCTATCCCGCTCATGCGTTTCTCCTTCGAATTGTCCATTTGCAAAAAACGTAAAGTGTTCGACGCCATCAACAGCCGCGCAAGAATGGCCCACACCCGCTCTGATGGCGATTAGACGTGTGATCGGCCGAATCGTTTCGGGAATTCTCGGCGGCTACCGATCGTCGTCATCGTCATTGCCTCCCGCGCCGCGCGGCGCAGGAGGAGCAGGAACTATATGAGGAATTCCCGCATCATTCATCTTTTTATTCAGCGCGGCGAGATCCTCGTCGACGATCTTCTTCACCTGCGCTGACGCCTCGGAAACCAGCGGTGTCAGCTCCGCCAACTTTTCTTTCTGCTGGCCGCCAGGTGCTGCCGCGAAGGCGTCGAGATCCTCCAGCAAATCCTGTACCTGAGAAGGCAGTGGGTCCGGCTTCCATTCAAACGGCGGACCGGCATTGCCGAGCCCTTGTTGTTCGCGCTGATATTTCGCGGCGATCAGATCCACCTTCTTCTGAAGTTCATCGGCAGTCTTGACGATGTCGTCCGGAATTTTCGTTCCCTTCGGCTTCGCGGATTCCTTTTTCCAGTTCTCACGCGCCATTTTCAGCGCGCTCTGAACTCCAAGAATCGTCTTGCGATCCTTGTCCGTGGATTTCGCCATTACATAGAGTTGCTCGATGGCTGCGCGCCGCGCTGCGCGGTCTTCGGCGCTAAGCTGAAGCCGCGGATCTTCTTCGACGGTCACCTTCTGAGCGGCCTCCTGGTCCCCCGCTTTGATCTTGATGGAATATTCGCCAGGCTCAACAAAAGGCCCGCGCGGGCCAAAATCGTAACCTGCGGCCATGGCCTCGAGCTGCTCGGGCGTGGGCTCGGCGGGCGAGTCGTAGCGAAGGTCCCAATTGGTGCGGTTGACTCCCGCGGCTCCGGGCCCTTCCAATTCGCGGATCACTTTTCCCTCTTTATCGGTAACCGTGATTTTGACCTTGGCTTCTTTCTTCTCCGCGGGCTTCTCTTCCTTTCCAGCTTCTGGCGTTTGCGATGTCTCCTTGGCCTTTTCGGCCGCAGCGGTTTCTTTCTTCTCGGCGCCTTCTTTTTGAGGAGTAGCCTCTTCTTTCTTTTCGGCATCCGTTTGCTTCGTAGTTTCGGTCTTCGCTTCGGAAGGAGGCAAAGCAGTTTTCAGGTAGTAGTTGATCACCGCGCCGGCCGGGGGATTTTTCCCCGTGAAAGCTTTTTGTCCCGCGCTCCAACGCCGCATGACCACATGCCACACACTCGCGATACGCGGAGCGAAGAACGTAAGGTCACTTGCGGCCACTGTCGCATCCATTTTCTCGAGCGGCGTCAGGTCATCGAAGATCCAGATCGATCGGCCGTGAGTGCCCAGAACAAGATCGTTCTCACGCGCTTGCAATTCGATGTCGTCGACGGGAACGGTCGGAAAATTATTCTTGAACGCGACCCAGTTCGCACCATGATCCCAGGAAATCCAGAGACCAAATTCTGTTCCCGCAAAAAGCAGGTTAGCGTTGCGCGGATGTTCGCGTACCACGTGAACCGAACCGGCGGTGTCGGGAATGCCGTTGCGGATCGGCCTCCAGGTTTCGCCATAGTCGGATGTCGCAAAAATGTAGACTCCGTAATCGTCTGTCCGATGGCCGTCAAACGTGACGTATGCCGCGCCTGGCGCATATTTTGAAGCGACTACGCGACTGACGTACGTGCCTTTCGGAACTCCAGGCACTTTGGATGCGACGTTGTTCCAGGTTTTTCCGCCGTCGCGAGTCACCTGCAGGTTGCCATCGTCCGTGCCAGCCCAAAGAACATCGCCGGTGACCGGCGATTCGCTGTAAACGGTCCAGGGCTCGACATTGTCAATTTGGGCGTAGAAACCGTCGCCGCCGTGAATCAGCGTCCAATCTTCATTAGCGATTCCGTCGCGCGAAATCGTCGCGCTCGGCCCGCACCAGCTTCCGTTATCCTGCAGTCCGCCGCAGACATGATACGGCTTTTCGTTGTCCAGCCCGATTTCGTAGAACTGGCCAATCGCAATGCTGTTAATGAAGTCCCAGGTCTTGCCGTTGTCGTAGCTCCAGTGAATACCGCCGTCGCTGCCGGCGATGATGTGATTCGAATTGGCAGGATCGATCCAGAGCGCGTGAAAATCCCCATGGATTTTTTGGACTCGTCGCGTGTTGAACGTCTTGCCGCCGTCTTCGGAAAAAAACATTGCGGCGCCAAGCACCCAGATGCGCAAATCGTTATTCGGGTCGATGCGAACTTGACTGTAATACGACGGTCGCGGATTGGTGTCGCCCATTTTCTTCCAGGTCTCGCCTTTGTCTTCGCTGCGATAGATGCCGCCCTTTTCGTGTTGAACAACCGCGTAAACGATATTCGGATCCTTGCGATAGACCTCGAGTCCGATGCGTCCCGTTTGTCCGCCGTTTTCATAAGGAAGACCTTTGGCAAGTTTTTTCCAGCTGGCCCCGCCGTCAGTGGTCTTGTAGATTGCGGCTTCCGTACCGCCTCCATTGAACCCGAAAGGAGTGCGGCGCCGCTGGTAAGCCGCAGCGTAAAGCGTGTCCGGGCTTTCAGGATCCATCGCAATGTCGCTAACGCCTGTATCGTTGCTGATCTTCAATACCTGGTTCCAGGTCTTGCCGCCATCCGTGGTTTTGTAAACGCCGCGATCCGGGTTCGCTCCCCAGAGGTGGCCGAGCGCGGCCACATAGACAACATCCGGATTTCTCGGATGAATCACCACGCGGCCGATGTGGCGGGTTTCGGCGAGGCCCATGTTCTTCCAGGTTTTGCCACCATCGGTGGATTTGTAGATACCATCGCCCCATGACGAGCTTTGGCGATTGTTCGGTTCGCCGGTGCCAACCCAAACGATAGAAGGATCTGAAGGCGCAATGGCGATATCGCCGATCGTCGAGACACCTTCTTTGTCGAAGACCGCTTCCCAGGTGATGCCATTGTTCACAGTTTTCCAAATACCACCGGTTGCCACACCGACAAAAACGATGCTGGGAGTGCTTTCCACAGCGGCGAAATCATCAACGCGGCCGCCCATGACCGCTGGGCCGAGTTCACGAAACTCAAGCGCTTTGAATTTTTCCATGGGAGCCGTTTCATTGGCGGAAGGTGGCTTCGCGACCGTGGCTGCGGCTTTCTCTTTGCCTTTTTCTTTCTGCTTCTCTTTTTGGCCGGCCGGCAAACCCATTGCAACAGAAAGCATCCCACACAGCGCCAGAGTCATCCGGATGCACTTCTTCGACATAGTTCCTCCAACGAGACGTTTTCGCCAGACTTAAGCAGAGCGGCGCATCATACCGCTGTGGCGGCCGTGATGCAGCAAAATGAATTCTGGAAGCGAGCCACTCAGCACGTTGAAGGAAAGACGCACAGGGCAAGGGTTCAGTTTCAGCACCTCTCTGAGCCAAGCCACGCAACCCGATGTGCATGCTAAGCTATCCAACTGCTTTTATTGGCTGCTTTTTATTGAGACGCATGCCGCGCACTTACCTGACTCTTCTCACTGCCCGAATCGCGTGCCGCCGGAATCTGTTCGTGCTTTGCGCGGTGGTTTTGACGCTGATGGCCTTGCCAAGCAAGGCCCAGCAGGCGCGATTGCCTTCGGGAAAGGGGCAGTACGCGGAGCTTTCTTCGGACGGACCCCAGACTCGCAAGGGCGATGTCTTTACCGCGGACAAAAACGTGGACTTGCAGTACGCAGGGATGCGCCTGCGCGCCGATCACATCGCATACAACGAGAAAACCCATGATTCGCTGGCGCAAGGGTACGTTCAATTTGACTTCGAAAATCAGCACCTCGAGGCGGACGAAGCGCACTATAACTTTTCGACCGGAACGGGGACGTTCAAGAACGTGCGCGGAAGCGTAAAAATTGTGCGCCGGCCGAACCCCATGGTTCTGGTTTCGGAAAATCCACTTTATTTCGAAGCGCGCGAGGTGGAACGTTACGCCGACGACGTTCTTGTCGTGCATCAGGCATGGATCACGGTTTGCGATCAGAAACGCCCTACATGGCAAATGTTTGCGCCGCGCGCGCGCATTCGACTGAACAAGACGGTGGCGCTGGTCAACGCGAATTTCAGGCTGTACAAGGTGCCCCTGATCTGGCTGCCCTACGCGACCGCGCCTGCCGGGCAACGAATCAGGCAAACGGGTTTCTTGTTGCCGGAAATTGGAAACAGTTCCACGAAAGGCTACGTGTTTGGCGATGCCTTTTATTGGGCGCCTATGACGTGGGCGGATACGACGCTGGGCGGACAATATTTGAGCAAGCGGGGTTCTTCGCAGCGAGTTGAGATTCGTTTGCGCCCCACGGAAGGCACTTCATTTCTCTATACCTATTTCGGGGTAGTCGACCGCGGGCTGCCAAAC
>QHYO01000660.1 GCA_003224135.1 Acidobacteriota bacterium
CGTGCCAGCGCAGCCGCGTCCCCGCGCTTCATCGCTGCAACATAAGCCGGACGCGATGCCTGGATCGCGCGTCGCGCGTCGGTGTCCAGGCTGGTTTGAGCGCAGGCGGCGGACAGTACGGTCGCCGCGATTGCACGCATCACGAGGACATCTCGGGTTCGCTTTGCAGCCATTGAGTATCCTACGTCGGGCGTGCCGCTGCCTAACGACTCGCGCTTAAGCTGCGGGCGCCCGCGCGCGGGCGCAACCGACACGGAACGTGAGCAGAGGAAGGCCGGCGATTCAACGCTCCGATTCCCTTAAGGCGTTAACCGCCCGTCAGCTTCAAGCGCATGTTAGGCGGCTCGGTCGGCGACTTTTCAATTCGGGGTGAGTGCGCCTAGCTGCGCATCAGTGTTAGGGCGCACTTAGACGGTTTGTGTTCTAGAACGATGCGCCCGCTCGTGACGCGACCGACTAGGTGAATGTCGGGATCGCCCGCGTGCTCGACGGCTAGCGCGGACTCGACGATCACCCCTCTGTGGCTGATCGAGTCGTTAGAGAGTTGAAACTGAAAATCCTGCTGCTTGATGGTTGTCTCGCCGTCAGAGAACCCTAACCGGGTGCACTGGGGGCTGACCTTCGTGTGATAACTTCCCGCGATCGTTGAGAACCCTCGTTGGCGTATGGCTGCGTCGTAGGTCTTCAGCCGCCCCTCGAATAGGGCTATAAACTGGTCGGCGTTAGACTGGTCGATGGTCTGGTCACCGCCATCGAGCATCATGTGAACGGTTACACCTTGAGCGGCCGTCTTGGCACCCGATAAGTTGTAGCTTTGTGCGAGGAATCCAAGGGCCAAGTCTTCGGGGTGGGCCTTCAGCGCTCGGCCTAGAAGGACTGGGTCGGGCTGCTGAGCTACCGGCGTGCTCGGGGTAGAGGATTGGCTCGATGGCGTCAAGACTTCGAAGCCCTCCACGAAGCGACTCAGCACCGAGTCGACAGGACCACGCCGGATGCCGGACGCGACCTCGGGAAGCCTTTCGTCCAGGCCCAACACGTACAGGAGCCGATAGAATCGCTTCCCGAGGTAGAAGATATACGTCCCGACCTCGGCGTCCGGCTTCACTGTATCAGGCCGGGGGCACGGCGCGGCTTGGGGATGCAGGTACCGCAAAAAGACTGCGGTTCCCTGTTTGGTGTGGATCAGTCTCCGGTCGCGTATCTCGACCTTGATCGCTTGCAGCTTCGGGACCACTTGGTGATCCACCCACGCATCAAGGGAGTCACCCGCGAGCTGGCCTGCGCGCTCGGTGACTACGAACTCTCGGCAGAGTGCGTCACTAAACGAGACGAGCCAGACATCGACCTCGGGGGCGTCATCGGTGATCTCAACCCCGGGCTGAAGCAGATCCGGAACCCGAACCTTGAAGCTGCCGCTGGGGCTCGTATACACGCCATCCTTCACCCGACCTCGTACTTGGGCCGGCGCGCGAGAGATGGCAGATGCCAGCAGCGTTGCTGCGCCCAAGAGGATACGCGGATGCATTGATCACCTCTCATAGTACGCCTCCCGACGTTTCCCAGTCGGCGAGGACAGTTGGCAGGCAAGCGAGAAGACCGGCCACGGATCAAGTCGGGAGCGCGCAAGGACCTACCCAAAGGACGCATCGCGCACTGGGTTTGGGGGGCCGGTCGCTTAGGACGACGAGCGCTGGGTCGGAGGTTTTGGGATCCCTCCAGGGAATCGCAAAGAGATGCAGTTGCGTTGTGGCCGCCTAACGGGTCGCGCTTAAGCTGCGGGCGACTCGCGCGCCGGCGCAAAGCTGGTGGACGACAATCCGCGCTCGCCAGGGCGCAAACACTCCGTTTCCCTTAGAACGATCACCGCCCGGCAGCTT
>QHYO01000664.1 GCA_003224135.1 Acidobacteriota bacterium
AAGCGAATTCCTGGGCAAGGAAGCAAGAAAGGCTGACCAACCAAATAACGCTAGCTGATCACTCCACCGGGTCTGAGTAGCACTGGCGTTCTCGCCTGTGCGCTACATAAAAAAGGAAAGAGGCCGCAAGAATTCGCGGCCCCGAGTTACGAGAAAAAACAATTAGCGTGTTAGGCCGCTTACGGCTTCTTGCAGGGGATCGAGTTACCGCTTGCGTCGGCGCAGGTCGCGCCGTGAGTGATCTGCCCGTTGGTATCGGTGGTCGTTCCCTGATAAGTGTTGCCGTTCTTTCCCGTCGCGTCCGTGGTGCGTTGCCCGTTCACGTTGCCGTTGGCATCTTTCTTTTACGGGAGGCCTCAAGCGCGCCCTGGTGCGAAACACTGCCGCCGGCGTTTTTCTGCGTGGTGCTCTGGCGGAACGATCAATGCTGTCCAGATATTTTTCCAGCGCGGGTTTGCCGCCGCGTGTGTAGAGGTCGACGGCGGTGGCGCCGTAAAGATCGAGCGAATGCGAGAGCCAGCGCTGGCCGAGTGACTGGGTGCCACTTAGTACGGTGATGAAAATTACCGAGGCCGCGACCAGAATCAGCGCGGCCCAAAACCAGAAAAATATTTTGGCGAAGATGCTGCGGCGAATCACGCAGTTTCTCCGGTGTAGCAGTAGCCGGTGCCGCGAATATTGCGAATGCGCTCAATGCCATTTACTTCCGGCCCAAGTTTTTTGCGGAGATTGCTGATGTGATTGTCGATGCTGCGGTCGAGCCGACCCACAGCGCGCCCGAGCGCGCTTTCCGCGATTTCGTCGCGCGTAAGAATTTTTCCAGCGGAACGCACGAGGAGAAAAAGAATTTCAAATTCCGCGCCAGTGAGTGGAAGTTCCTCGCCGTTTTGTAAAACGCGGCGCCTTCTCAGTTGGATTTCGAGATCGCCGATGGAGAGAATCTCCGAAGGCGGATTGGTGGCACGTCTGCGAAGGACGGCGCGAATACGGGCGACCAGTTCGCGAGGATTGAAAGGCTTTGGGAGATAGTCGTCGGCGCCGGCTTCGAGTCCGGCAATGCGGTCGGCGTCATCTCCGCGGGCAGTGAGCATGATGGCGGGAATTTGCGAATGGAGACGAATGCGGCGGAGAACTTTGCGGCCGTCGAGAACCGGCCGCATGACGTCGAGGATGACGATCTCGAATGCCTCGGAGAGCGCTTCGCGGACGCCGGATTCGCCGTCATGAGCGGCGGTGACAGCAAGGCTATCCATTTTGAGGAGCTGCGAGAGCGACTCGCAGAGTGCGGTGTCATCGTCAACCAGCAAGACCGGAAGCGGTTCGGACATGGGAGCAGGCACCAAGTCCATTAAACGCGGAAACACGAGAATGGAGTGTAAGGAATTGTCGCGCGGTGCTGGAGATGAAACGCTTCGAGGCAGAGAGACTGAAGGGAGCGGCTTCTCCTTGAAGTGAGGCGAGAAGGCCGCTCCCGATTGCCTGTTAGGGTTTTGCAGGGGCGGGTGTTGCCGGTGCGGGAGCTGGCGTGGTGGATTTGTTGAAGTCGAAATTGACTTTGGGAGCGGTGCGCGCGCCTTCGTCGGTTTTGAAATAGGCGTCGTTGCGCGTGAAGCCACTGAAGCTGGCAACGAGGCTGTTTGGAAATAGAGAGATGTAAGTGTTGTAGTCCTGCACGGCTTCGTTGTAGCGGCGGCGTTCCACGGCAATGCGATTTTCGGTTCCGGCGAGTTCGTCCTGCAAGCGGAGAAAATTTTCGTTGGATTTGAGTTGCGGGTAATTTTCCGTGATCACCAGCAAGCGGCTCAGAGCGGAATCGAGCGCTCCGTTTGCGGCGATTTTGTCGGCCGGAGTTTTTGCGCCGATCAACGCGGATCTGGCGCGCGCAATTTCGCCAAAGACTTGTTCTTCGTGAACGGCAAAACCTTTTACGGTTTCGACGAGGTTGGGAATCAAGTCGGCGCGACGTTGGAGAACGACATCCACTTGGGCCCACGCAGCGTTCACGGCTTCGCGCTTGATGGCCATCAGGTTGCGGCGGCCGACGTAAGAGCTACCCAGGATGAGTGCGAGGACCAGCAGAATCACGACGATGATCAGACCAATTTTCATGCCAATTCTCCTTGTGCGCCGGCTAAACCGGCGAGGTGTAGTGAATGCAAAAGTCATACGAAAGTGGAACAGGTGCAGCGATGCTAACTGTCGTTCCAGCGGGTGAAAGCCCCGTCGGTGGAGCTTGCTCAGTTGCCACCGTAGTTATACCCGGCGGCGAGAAGGGTGACCGACTCGACGAAAGCCCGGGAGTAAAAGCCTCTGACGGCTGGGCGAAATACCCGGTCGGATCCGCCAAGGGGGCAAGCAACTTGACAGGCCGCAGCGAATAGTGAACCAGTGAAGCCGCGAAAATTCGTCCCATCGGAAGCGGATGATGGGGAACCTTGGGAGTGCCGAGCCGTTCTAATTCCGGTGAAGGCCAGCATCGTTGGCGAAGGAACTGAGCGCAAGCAGCCAACGAACTCCCCGCGGTCGTAGAGGGCGGCATGTTGAGAAGGAACGAGCAGCGAAAGCATGGAACCACTCGCGGGTCGCTTAGGCGCACCAGCACAGCGAAGGCATCCCGTATAAACCGCCATGCGGCGAAGACGGGATGTGCCTGTGAGTGGGACGGATGAGGCCGAGTAAGCGTAGATGGACTGGGACAATAGAACCCAGACCGGAGCGAGGGCCTCTGGGGTAGAGGAGATGACTCCTCGCATGGCAGTGCGATACCGAACTCACCGTTCCGACACAGTGCGGGACGCAAAGTGGGGTAGCGGGACGCACGAAGGGCAGATGCAAACCTACGTGATGTGCAGGACATGCCTGGTGCTGGCTTAACCTGAGCGACACGAGGGAAGGCGCTACCTGAAAG
>QHYO01000665.1 GCA_003224135.1 Acidobacteriota bacterium
GATGGGCATGGTCACAGCGGCATCCTCACCCACAGTGACGATTCAGACTTCCAGCCGCGGAAGCATTACCGCAACGGCAAACTCTTCCACCCAATACAACTGCACTTCGCAGAATTTCAGCTGCGTGCAACTGAACACCCTCGCGATCATGGACGCGATTCTGAATGCCGACGGCACTTTCACTCTGGCCTTTTACGAGCCGTTGCCGTTTTCCTCCAATGACGTCATCGAAGGCGTCGTCACCAGCGTGCCAAACTCCGTCACGAACCAGTTCACGATTGTCGCGACCGATAGCGTTTTCGCCGGCAGCGGCAGCCTCCTGAACGGACAGCTCAAACTCGGCGATCAGATATTGGTCACCTTGAACGCTCCGAATCCGTTTCAAATCATCTCGAAAGGGCTTTTGATTCCCACAGGCAGCGCTTTTGAAAACTCCAACAGCGTGGCTTCGATTTTGCCTGGCCAAACGATCGCGTTTCCGGCGTTATCCTTCGTCGCGCAGTCAGGCACCGCTCCCGGAACCACAACTGCCAAAGACATCGCTCTTCGCTTCACGCGCATCACCACATCCCTGGCCACGGCTTCGCTGCCGGACTTTAGCGGCAACGCAACCGGTTTCCCTCCGTTCTTTGGCATCGCCATCAATCAGCAGTTCCGCACCACCAGCGGCCGGCTAAGCCTTGACGGCGTTTCGATTTTGACGAGCATTTCCGCGGGTAGCACTTTCTCCACATCCGCACTTTATGTAGGTCCGCCTGTGGCTCCGCAATTCGCAGCGCAAACTGTCCGCGCGCACTAGAGAGAATTTCCTCCTCCGCAGAAAAAAGACCGAATCGAACAATCGATCCGGCCTTTTTTGTCTGCCTGCCGTTACTCGGAATTTTTGATTTGATTCTTAGTACCGCTTCCTCAGATTGCCGCCGCTCCACCCGCAGGCGTCAGAGGAGTCAACGGCGCGCTCGGCGGCACGTAAGGAGTCTGCACCGACGGAGCAGCCTGCTGGAATCGTCGATAAAGTGCCAGCGAAATCGCGCCGATACCCCACAGCAAAACGATCAGTTTAATCCAGCCACCGTGCGGCAATAGCGTGACCGCGCGAATGATCAGAACGCCGATGGCCATTCTTCCTATGCGTCCCCAGGTGTCCGCGGTTTTGCCCAGAATCCACTGACCGATCACTGCTCCGACGACCGTCTGCGCTGCGAATAAAGCGATGATCCAAACCACAAAGGTCGAAAACCCGATGAATAGTCCAACAAACGTAACGCATGCAATCAGAGAGGCGATCGGTACGGCAAACAGCACCAGGACACCGAGTCCCAACGAAGCGCCGTAGCTTTCTGCCGCGTGCATAGCTTCTTGGGAGAAACTAGACATTACCAGGAACAAAACTAGTCCGAACAGGACAAACGCGGCGGCAAGCAGCAGCGCCCACACGACGGAGCTCTTGCCAAACTCCTCGCGGTGTTTCACGTGCTGGATGAATTGAACTTCCGATGCGAGCTTGGCCTTTTTCGAGACCACCGGCTCTTTGTTACCTTCATATTGAATCGTGCCGTTCACCTGCGCGGAATCTTCAATCATCAGCGTTTCGCTTTTTTCATCGATGTTGCCACCGATGCTTCCAGCGATGCGTGTTGATTGATTGCGGATAAGTAGATCGCGTCCTACCTTTCCATCGATACCCAACGTCTGCGAAAACGAAGTCAAGCTGCGGCCAACGGTTCCGCGGCTGTCGACGTGAATCACCTGCGCCCACACCATTAAGCTTCGTTCCACAGTTCCTGAAATTGTTACGTTGTTGCAGGCGCCCCGCACATTTCCATCCACCTGTCCTTCGATGCGTCCCGTCTGGACGAACAGAAAAACATCGCCGGTTACGTGGCCTCTGATAGTCGCTTCCTGCCCCCATACATACAGGTCGCCGTCCACGGTCCCGTCCACGCTGATTTCCTGGCCCGTGAAGTAGACATCTCCCTTTACGGTCTCGTCCTTTGCGATTTGCATGCTGGGGCCGCTGCGAAATTCCGTGGCCGTTGCCGGCGGCGCGGACACAAAGGCCGCGCACAATCCGGTCAGCACCAGCGCCAGCGCCGACCCTCGCCTCAAACGCTTTCGCGCCACGATCACTCCGAACCCGCCCAACGTCACCAGGGCCAGCACTTCCACAAGTGAAATCATCGACTGCCATCCCTTCCAGAAAGAGCCTTGAAAAATCAGCATGCTCAGCAAACTGGTTCCTCCAAATCCTGCCTGTTCGAGCCTTTGCTGCCAGGGTTCGATATAACCGGTATACATCGCATAGACCGCCGTAGCGGCGAGTCCAAATGCCACCATCCATACCCATTGCATGGAGCGCTGCACACGCTCCTGGAAAGTCGCGATGCGCACAGGCAACGGCTCTTCTTCTTCCAGCATTGCTCGCGTCAAAAGCCGCGATTCTCTTTCCATCGCCCGCAGCAGCGTCCGACATGTGTCGCAGCTCTGCGTGTGCGCTGAGACTTCCAGCGCCCGCGTCCGTTCCAACTGCCGTTCGAGATAAAGCATGCAGGTCATCTCGTCGAGATGTTCCTGCCCGCCGCCCTTTTGCTGACCGGAGGACTGATAACTCGGTGGCGAACTCATCGCGCACCTCCCGCCGCCATCGCGCCTGTGCCTTCAAGCGCCTGCCGCAGCTCATGCCGCGCGCGAAGAAGCACCACGCCCACAAAGGCGCGACGCACTCCGAGCGAATCGGCAATCTCGTCGTAAC
>QHYO01000666.1 GCA_003224135.1 Acidobacteriota bacterium
TCACACGTTTTGTCACGCGATTCCTGGCCGCTGGCATGTCATGGGCGTCACGCAAGCCGCCGGACTTTCCTTGCGCTGGTTCCGCGACGTGTTTGGCATTGCCTCCGGCGGTCCCGCCTCCACCGCTTCAGGCAGCATCACGCGGGACCCGTACGAATTTCTTTCTGAGGAAGCCAGCGCTGCGCCGCCGGGGGCGGAGGGTCTGCTGTGGGCGCCATATCTGATGGGCGAGCGCACTCCCCATCTTGATCCCAACGCCCGCGGCGCGCTAGTCGGCATCCGACCGTCGCATCGTCGCGCGCACATTCTCCGCGCGATCCTCGAAGGCGTGGCGTTCAGCCTGAAAGATTCGTTTTCAATTTTCGACGAGATGAAAGTTCCGGTAACGACAATCCGGTTGGGCGGGGGAGGCGCGCGGTCGGCACTCTGGCGTCAGATTCAGGCCGATGTTTACGCGCACGAAGTTGAACTCGTCGAAGCCGAGGAAGGCGCAGCTTATGGCGCCGCCATCCTTGCCGCCGTCGGAGCGCGCCACTTCGCCTCCGTTGACGAAGCCTGCGACGCCGTCATTCGCGTCGCATCACGAGTCGCGCCAAATCCGGTTTCCTCCGCGCTCCTGCAAAAAAACTACGCCACCTTTCGCCGCCTCTATCCCGCCCTTCATTCTATTCACTAGCACGGACCTTGCCTTTTTCTTCCTCGCCAAAGCTTTCAAATCATCCGATTCTCCTGCTACAGGAGGCACCTGCGTTACTGTATCTGTTCAATGCTCTTCATAGCCCGCCCCACTGACCAGGAAATCCACGCGCGCCTTGCCGCTCGTGAAGCGATGCCGTTCTCTTACTCAGAAGTTGGCGCAACGCGGTCGACTGCTCCCGAGGGTTACCGTATCAACCACATGCGCGCGCTACTCGGCAAAGGTGAGGACGTTCAGGCACGCGCTGTCAACGCGCTGCTCTCATGGCGACTTCTCACCGTCGCAGGACTCGAAATTTTCGCATCGCAACCGCCCATCGAGCCGCAAACTAACGTCGCGCTGCTCTCGCGACACTTTGCCCGCCTGGGCGGCCTTTGGTCGCTCGATTTCTGCCGGGTGATCTACATCCTCGAAGCACAACCCGAAAACGGCGGCGCCATCCGACGCACGGGATTCGCCTATGGCACGTTACCCGGCCATGCCGTGCGTGGAGAGGAGATCTTCTCGATCGAGTGGCACGTCGCCACCAATGAAGTCTGGTACGACATCTTCTCGTTTTCCCTTCCTGCCAATGTGCTCATCCGGCTCGCCGGACCGTTTCTAAGAGCCGCTCAAAAGCAGTTCGCCTCGGCTTCCCTCCATGAGGCTTGGCACTTGTCGGCAGGATAACCCGCCGCCGAGAAATTGGTCAGCGTTTCGCTGCAGTTGACTCCACCGCGACGGGGCTCGTGAACAGGATGGCGTTCGGTATCACGACTCGTCGGCCCTCCTTTGTGGTGATCACAGTGGCCCGAGCCTGGATGTCGTGGACATTTCCTTCAATGCCGGTGACGCTGATGAGGTCTCCTAGTTGAAATGGTTCCTGCAGCAAGAGAAGAATTCCGGCAAGAAAGTTCTGAAGAATATTTTGGAACGCGAAACCAATGGCGACACTGCCGACCCCAAGCAATTTGATCAGATCACCTGCTTTGAACGATGGCGCAACCACGGAAAATGCAATCAAGAAACCCAGAACAAAAATGCCTGTCTGGACAAGGCGAGCGAGCAATAGAGCTATCCCCTGATGCTTCCGTCGCCGCTGTGCCCACCTGTGGGCCAGAGACTTGCCGGCTACGGCGAGAAGCAGAAAAAGAAGGAGAATTACGATCGCCAGGACGACATTTGGCAGGAGCGCAATAGCTTCGTTGATGATTTTGACGCCGGTCTTCCAGGCGTTGGAAAAGTCAATCGGCATGACACCCTCCGGTGAGAATGGTCGCGAGGGCCGCCTAAATTAAAGAATACCGGCTAAGGCAGTGGCACGCCAGTGGCTGCAGTTGAGAGTGACAAATTTCCCGGGAGCACAGGTTAGAGGCCATGAGCCCGGCACGGTCACGCCTTTTGGCGGCGAGGCCTGAACGCGGCGCAATACACGCCGCCCAGAACAATCAGCAGTGCGCCCCACCAGACTGGCGCATGCAATTCAGCCAGCACGGTATTGGGAGGATGCAACCATTCCGCCAACCCGCTGGCAAAAATCAGGACGCCGTATACAGAGAACAACACGCCAACAAAAAACCAAACGGGAATGATGTGATGTTTTTCGCTCATAAGATCACCAGAAAATAATCTGAAGAACAACCAATGCCGCTAGCGCCACGCCGCCCCAGAAAATGGGGCGTTGCAGAATTCCAACTCGTTCTTCGTGGGCAACTTCCGTGAGGCTGTATACCAGGCCTTTCAGTTCCGCGTCCGGCCTTGGTTTTGTTACCAGCGTGACAAGCAAGGTGACGACTACGCACGTAACACACGACCACAGCGACTGGTACATATCTTGTGCCAGACCCTGAGCATGCGGAGATAGCGCGAACACTCCGACCCAACGATGATCGAATTTCATTGCCGAAAAAATTCCTATGGAAGTAAGCGTTCCGGCGAGCAAGCCCCAGAATCCGGCGGCTTTGGTAACACGCTTCCACATCATGCCGAGCAAGACGGTGCCAAACAGCGGCGCGATGAAGAATCCGAACAGCGCCTGTACATAATCCATAATGCTGGCGAATCCCATCGCGAGGTAGGCGGTTCCTATGCTGATAAACACTCCGATCAGCGTGCACCAGCGGCCCATCGAAACGTAATGCGCGTCGGGCGCGGTCTTGCGAATAAATGGGCGATAAAGGTCGTAGGTCCACACGGTTGCAA
>QHYO01000670.1 GCA_003224135.1 Acidobacteriota bacterium
AGTCTTCCGCTGAGATTATCAATGTACTTGGACACCGCGCCGACGATATCGGACGGATCATCGAAGTGATCGACGATTTGGCCGAACAGACCAACCTTCTGGCGCTAAACGCGGCAATTGAAGCGGCGCGCGCTGGTGAGCACGGACTTGGTTTCGCTGTAGTCGCCGATGAAGTCAGAAAACTTGCCGAAAAGTCGACGCAGTCTACCAAGGAAATTGCCGACCTGATTCAGAGCATTCAACGTGAAGCGCGCCAGGCTGTCGAAAACATGGACCGCAGCACGCGGATCGTGGAGGAAGGACTGAGTCTCGGGAACGACCTCGGTGCTGCACTGCACAAAATTTCCAGCGTCGTCACTGAAGTGTACAAGTTCTCGCAGGAAATCGGCGCCGCCACGAACGAACAGTCCGTTGGCTCTTCGCAGATTGCGAAAGCTACAAGCCGCCTTACAGAAATCACGCAGGAAATCAATTCAGCCGTCGAGGAACAGGCGTCCGGCGCACAAGCTGTTGTGCGCGCGATGGACAAGATGCGCGAGCTGGTTCAGCAGTCAGCGTCGAGTTCCACCGAGCTTTCAGCCGCGGCCGAGCAGATGCTGAAACTCTCTCGCAATCTGCTGGACAGTATGGACCGCTTTGTTCTCGATCGATCTGCGCAGCCCAAAGCCAAGCGCGATTTTTCGGGATTTCGGCGCCAGTCTGAACGCGAGCAGCCGCGTGACCTTGAATATTCAGAACTAGTTCGTTCCTGAATCCCTCGGAGACCGAGTAAATGGAAAAGGACCTTCAGGTCGTTGGCTTTCGAATCGGCGACGAGACGTTCGGAGTGAAGATCGGATCAGTGCGCGAAATCGTACGGGTTCCGGAAATCACCTCTGTTCCGAATGCACCGGACACGATCGAAGGCGTCATCAATCTTCGCGGGAAAATTATTCCGGTGATGGATTTAAGGAAGCGTTTTGGACATTCCGAAATCCAGCAGGATAAGAAAAACCGCATTCTGGTTGTTGAACTCGAAAACAAACTGGTCGGGTTGATCGTGAATTCCGCATCAGAAGTGCTGAAGATTCCGCCGTCGGAAATTGAATCACCCGGTTCCGTGTTCGCGGATAGTGAGTCCAGCTATGTCACGGGGGTCGGCAAGCTCAAGGGACGGCTGATCATCCTTTTGGACATTTCCAAGCTGCTGCATCGCCCAGAATTCAAGAAACTCGAGGAGGCCGCGGAAACAGTCGCCTCCGTGAGATAGCTGCAATCTCCGGCAGGAAGCCGCCACGCGCATTCGAATGGGAACGCTCACTGCACAAATTCAACTGACCGAAGCAGAACTGAAGCTGCTGCAGACGCTGGTATATCAGGAATGTGGGATGTTTTTCGACGAGCGCCGCTCGCACTTCCTGAAGGACCGGCTGCAACGCCGGTTAAAGGCCTGCCAGCTGGATTCGTTTTACAGCTATTACCGGCTGCTCACGAGCCGCGAGGGACGCGCGGAACTTGCGCTGCTGCTCGAAAATCTTACCGTCAACGAAACGAGTTTTTTTCGCAATCGGCCGCAGCTCGACCTTTTGCAGAAAACAGTTCTTGAGGAATTGCTTCGCAAAAAGCAGGAACGGCGCGACTGGACACTGCGTGTCTGGAGCGCTGGATGCTCGTCGGGCCAGGAAGCGTACTCCGTCGCGATCCTGATCTGCGATGCGCTGGCGTATTACTACCTGCGGAACCCGTTGCCGTTTGACATGCCGTCGCCCAAGCCGTTGATTCCGCCGCCATGGAAGCTGGAAATTCTCGCGTCGGACATCAGCTACGCCAGTTTGCGTGCCGGGCAAGAAGGTCTCTACTCCGAACAGCAAATGGAGCCGGTCGAGTACACCTGCAGGCTGCGGTATTTCGAAAAAAGCGCCGACAAATATGCCATCAAGTCCCAACTGAAAGACCTGGTCCAGTTCGACTTTCATAACCTGAAGACTGAATTTCTGCCGCGCCGCAACGACATGATTCTTTGCCGCAATGTGATGATCTATTTTGACGAGGCCGAACAGAAGCGCCTGATCGACAAGTTCTACAACTGCTTAAATCCCGGTGGCTATCTTTTTGTCGGACATGCGGAAAGCTTGTTTGGCCTGACACAGAAATTCCGCATGGTACATGAAAATAATGGCACCGCTTATCAGCGTCTTGAGGTGAATAGTTGAGCTTTACGCCCGAGGATCGCGGCGCGGAGCTTCGCGCGCTTTTTTTTGAGAGTGCGAACGAACTCCTCCAGTCTCTGAATGAGTCCGGGCTCGAACTCGAGGCTCGTCCAGCGGATGAAGAAGTCATTCGAAGCGTGCGACGGGTGGTGCATACGCTTAAGGGAGATTCCGCGGCGTGCGGTTTCACCAAGCTGAGCGAAATAGCGCATGAACTCGAAGACGTTTTGACCCAGCAGACAGGTAAGTCCCACGGCGCGAAGTTTGCCGAAATTGTTCTGGTGGCCGCGGACACATTTGAAGCGATGCTCTCCGCATACCAGCGTGATGGCGAGCCGCCAAGTGTGGACGCGCTCCGCGTGATGATTCGCCAATTGCTTCATGCTCCTGCGTCCTCGGCAGTGGTGACTGGATCCGTCAGCGTACCGCCGGTGCAATTCGATTGGAGCGAGTACGAACAGTTGATGATTTCGGAAGCCATCCATCGCGGCGAGACAGTGTTTAACGTGGCGCTTCGGGTTGATCAGTCCAGCGGTA
>QHYO01000669.1 GCA_003224135.1 Acidobacteriota bacterium
TTACCCGCGAAGAATTCACCGCCTTCATGTTTGCACAGTCCAAAGAGTTCCCCGGCTCCCGCGCCATTCTCGACACCTGCGCGCAGACCGGCCGCTACTTCATCGGAGCGATCAACAACGAGCCTCTTGAACTGAATCAATACCGCATCGAAGCCTTCAACCTCCGCAAGAGTTTTCAGGTTTTTTTCAGTTCCTGTTACATCCATTCGCGCAAACCCGAAGAAGGCATTTTCCGCGTCGCGCTTGCCGTCACTCAGCGGGCACCCGAAGAATGCGTTTTCATTGATGATCGCCCCCTCAATCTCGAAAGCCCGCGACGCCTCGGTTTTTCCGTCATTCACTATCAGTCGCCAGACCAATTGCGAACCGACCTGCGAAATCTTCAGGTTGAGGTATAGTTTTCGAGTAGTTACCCGGCACATTGCCGCCGGCTCGTTCCAGGAGAATGCATGGCTGCAGAGTCCATTTCGACCAGTTCTACTTACGGCGGTGCCAGCGATCCTTGCGCAATCGTTCTTTTCGGCGCATCCGGCGATCTTGCCAAACGCAAAGTAATTCCCGCGCTCTTCGATCTTGCCGTGCACAATTCTCTTGGGTCTCGATATGCTCTCATCGGTTTTGCGCGCACGCCGATGAACGACGACAGTTTTCGTTCGGCCACCGGCGAGGCCGCCAAGAGCATGTCGGACATTGGCCCCGTCGATCCGGAAAAGTGGAACGACTTCGCGACCAACCTCTTCTACAGTCCCGGCGATTACTCCGATCAACAGGCCTATGCAGAACTTGCGAAACGACTCGCCGAACTCGACGCGCAAAAAAATCTTGGCGGCAATCGCCTTTTTTATCTATCGACTCCACCGGAGGTTTACCGCGACATCGTTGAACAACTCGGCCGCGCCGGCCTTTCCCGTCCCGCAACTTCAAAATCCTGGGTCCGCATCATCATTGAAAAGCCTTTCGGCCGCGACCTCGCCTCCGCAAGGGAACTCAACGAAATCGTCCACAACGTCTTTGAAGAGCAGCAGGTCTATCGCATCGACCACTATCTCGGCAAAGACACTGTGCAGAATCTGCTCGTCTTTCGTTTTGGCAACGGCATCTTCGAGCCGCTCTGGAACCGCAACTACGTCGATCATGTGCAAATCACCGCGGCAGAAACCCTTGGCGTCGAGCGGCGCGGCGGCTTCTATGAAACCGCCGGCGCTCTGCGCGACATGATTCAGAGCCATGTGCTTCAGCTCACTTCTCTCGTGGCCGTCGAGCCGCCAGCCTCCTTTGACGCCACTGCCGTTCGCAACGAAAAACTCAAGGTTCTCCAGTCCATTCGTCCCTTTGATCTCGAAATGGTTGCGCAAGCAGTCGTTCGCGGCCAATACTCAGCCGGCAATGTCGGCGGCAAACCTGCTACCGGCTATCGCGAAGAACAGAACGTCAATCCAAAATCACGCACAGAAACGTTCGTCGCCGCAAAACTCCTGATCGACAATTGGCGCTGGGCCAACGTTCCTTTCTATCTCCGTACCGGCAAACGTCTTGCCAAGCGCACCACCGAGATCGTCATTCAGTACAAAGGTGCTCCCCACATCGTCTTTCGTGGCCGTGAAGCCGAAGCCAACCGCCTCATCCTGAACATTCAGCCGGACGAAGGGATTTCCGTCTCCTTTGGTGCAAAGCGCCCCGGCACAGAAATGAGCATCGGCAACGTCACCATGAATTTCAGCTACCGCGAGGGATTTGGCGATTCTTCACGAAGCGCGTACGCTACGCTGGTCAACGATTGCCTCCGCGGCGACGCCACGCTGTTCGATCGTGGTGACAGCGTCGAAGCGGCCTGGTCTCTCGTCGATCCGATTCTCGATGTGTGGAGTGCCGCAAAGACCGCCGCCGTCCCGCAGTACGCGTCTGGCAGTTGGGGTCCGAAGCAATCTGATGCGCTGCTCGAACGCGATGGCCGGAAGTGGCACACGCCGTAAGCTGCGCTGAAGCAAAGTCACATCGCACGGTTTCTTTTTCATCTTGTATTGGGGGGGGTCTAGTGATACTGGCCGGTGACGTCGGCGGCACAAAATGCAACCTCGCGCTACTTTCCGAAAGAGGCGGCAGGCTTACGCCCATTTTCAAGCAGCGCTTTCGCAGCAAGGATTTCGCGAAGTTCGATCTCATCGCAAAAGAATTTTCCCGCATCGCCGCTTCCCATTTAGGCGACGAAAAAATCCGCGCCGCCGGTTTTGGCATTGCCGGT
>QHYO01000105.1:0-8037 GCA_003224135.1 Acidobacteriota bacterium
CCACTGTCCGCGCCCTTGGCACCGATGTGGACACGCCCATGCCTCTCGTCCAATGGGTCGGACGCATCGGCGAACCGCTTTATCAATGCCAACCGGCAACTGGCTATGCCGACAAAGCCGAAACTTGGGTAAACACCGGAGCGCTTCTCAACCGCCTGAATTTCTCGCTCGCCCTTGCAGGAAATAAAGTCCGCGGCTCGCGCACGGACGCTGCTTCGCTTTACGGCATTGACTCGTCCACAGACTCCAGGCAGGTTCTCGATCGCGCGGTCCAACTGTTCCTCGGCGGTCATGCTGCTCCGACCACCGTGGAAACCTTGCAAAAGCAACTGGACGACCCCCAAGTCGTCCAAGCCACGCTCGACGATCCCGTGAAACACATTGATCTGGCGATGGTTACGGGTTTGGTACTCGGTGCTCCGGAGTTCCAGAGGCGATGACGCAAGAACCTCGAAATCTTCGCCTTAAAAGAGGAACTATAGTTTCTTTTTTTTGAAGTAAGTCTCCTGAAGAGAGGGAGTTACGCATGAGTTTCGAGTGTTGCGAAGGCCGGCGGCCAGTAAAGTTTTCACGACGCTATTTCATGAAGCAGGGCAGCATCGCCATGGTCGGCCTTAGCACCATGCCCGCGTTTCTTCAGCGTGCCATCGCCGCAACTCCTGCCTCGGGAAAAAAGCAGCTGGTTGTTTTGTTTCAACGCGGCGCCGCCGACGGTTTGAACATTGTCGTTCCATTCGGTGAACAGAATTATTACCGCATGCGTCCAACCATCGCGATTCCAGAGCCGCGTCGCGGCAGCGCCGACTGTGCCGTCGATATCGATGGATTTTTCGGACTTCATCCAAGCCTTGCTTCGCTCGCACCACTGTTTCAAAAAAACGAACTCGCCATCGTTCACGCTGCGGGTTCGCCCGATCCTACGCGGTCTCATTTCGATGCGCAGGATTTTATGGAGTCCGGCACTCCCGGCCGGAAAGCTACCGAAGATGGCTGGCTGAATCGCGCGCTGGAAAATGTTCCAGAGGAAAATGCCTCGCCATTCCGAGCCGTCGCCATGGGCGCAAACCTTCCGCGCATGTTGCGCGGCGCAGCGCCAGCCATCGCTCTCCCCGACGTGCGCCAATTTAAGGTGATGGCGCAAAATTCCAGCATGAATCACGTCGCCGAAGGTGGCTTTGAAGCGATGTACGCTCAAACGGTAGATCACGCGCTGCGTGGCACTGGCACGGAAACCTTTGAGGCCATCGACCTGCTGCGCAAAGCCGATCCCGGAAAATACAAGCCGGAAAACGGAGCCGACTATGGCAAAAGCCGTCTCGGCCAGAGCCTGCAGCAAATTGGCCAGCTATTAAAAGCAGACATTGGCACGGAAGTGCTCTTTGTCGACTGTGGAGGCTGGGACAATCACGTCAACGAAGGTGGCGCGCAAGGCCAGCTCTCCAATTTGCTGAGAGATTTGGGGCAGGGGATGTCCGCGTTTCGCCAGGACCTGGGCGACCGCATGCAGAACATTGTCTTCGTCACCATGAGCGAATTCGGCCGCACTGCAAAAGAAAACGGAAACCGCGGCACCGACCACGGTCACGCCAATTGCATGTTCGTGATGGGCGGCGATGTCAAAGGGGGAAAGGTCTACGGACGCTGGCCCGGTCTCAACGAAGGTCAACTCAATGAAGGCCGCGATCTCGCGCTCACCACGGATTTTCGTTCCGTTCTCGGCGAAATTCTTGCCAAGCACACGGGTGTGCGCGATCTTACTCCGGTGTTTCCTGGCTTCGACAACGACCCGCGAAAATTCCCCAGCCTGATCCGCAGCTGAGCTCTTCTTTGCTGTTTTCGTCTAGGTGCGTACTACAGATTGCGGACCCAAATATTGCGGTAATGAACCGGATGATTGTGGTCCTGCAGCGCCAGTGGCAATTTTTCGGGCGTAGACGTGTAGGCAGGCCGGACGTGGTGCCCGGTAGGTCCGGTGAGCTCGACATTGTCTTGTATCAGCACACCGTTGTGCAGCACGGTGAGGTGCGCCGGACGGGTCAGCTTTCCGGCGGCGTCAAATCGCGGGCCGTGAAAAACGATGTCGTAGGTCTGCCACTGTCCCGGCGGACGCGAAGCGTTCATCAGCGGCGGATATTGGCCATAGACGGCGCCGGCCTGGCCGTCCGCGTAGGTTTTACTTTCGTACGAGTCGAGCACCTGAATTTCGTAGAGTCCCATTAAAAAAACGCCGCTGTTGCCGCGATCTTGGTCTTCGCCCTTGGGCGGATTCGGTTCGGCAAACTCGACATGGAGCTGGCAATCGCCGAAGGAATCTTTGGTGTGCAACTCGCCGGTTTTGGGGACAACTTCAAAATAGCCGTTCTCGACCTTCCATTTTGCGGGGCTTCCGTCTTTTTGAACCCACTTGGAAAGGTCTTTGCCGTCGAAAAGGCTCACCGCATCGGAAGGAGCTTTTCCCGGTGCTTCCTGCGTGCTGGCCGTGCCCGGTGTAACTACCGGGGGCACCGGGCGATTGCGATCGTGGATTTCCCATTTGGGGTCGACCTGGGCGGTACAGACGGTCGCAGCGGCAAACAAGAGCAGCGTGATGTGTGGAAGATACTTGATCGTGAGCATTGTATTCGTCCTCCGATGTTGGACGGCGGATTTTACTTCGATTGTAGGTAGAAACAAAGTGCGATGAAAAAATAAAAATGGCGGCCGTGCGCCGCCATTTTCTCCTGGGATTGTGCCTAATGATCTCGCAATGGCGAACGACGTTGCTTAGTGAGCTCCGTCCGTGCGAATGCGCATTCCATAGAACGAACGGTAGACGAAGGTGAAGGACACCGCGAAGAAAACAGCAGCCAGCAGGTGCGTCAGACCGCTGCCCTGCGTGGCAGTCAGTTGCACGGCGAGTTCGACGGCGAGCAATCCGAAAAGCGTTGTGAACTTGATCACCGGATTAAGCGCAACCGAAGACGTGTCCTTGAACGGATCGCCAACCGTATCCCCTATCACCGTCGCATCGTGTAGCGGCGTCCCTTTTTGTTTCAGCTCGACTTCAACGATTTTCTTGGCGTTGTCCCACGCGCCGCCGGCATTGGCCATGAAAATTGCCTGATACAAGCCAAAGATAGCAATGGAAATCAGGTAACCGATGAAGAAAAACGGTTCGAGAAACGCGAATGCAAGTGTCGCGAAAAACACGGCGATGAAAATATTGATCATGCCCTTCTGTGCGTACTTGGTACAGATCTCGACGACTTTCTTGCTGTCGGCAACGGAAGCTTTCTCGACTCCCTCGAGTTTGATATTCGCTTTGATGAATTCCACTGCGCGGTACGCGCCCGTGGTCACGGCCTGCGTGGATGCCCCAGTAGACCAGTAGATCATCGCCCCGCCAGTGATTAGACCAAGCATGAACGGCGCGTGGAGCAGCGAAAGTTTGTCGACGTTTGCGGTAAGCCCATGAGTGAGTGCCATGATGATGGAGAAAATCATCGTTGTTGCGCCGACAACGGCGGTGCCGATGAGCACGGGTTTTGCGGTGGCTTTGAAAGTATTGCCCGCGCCGTCGTTAGCTTCGAGCATGTCTTTCGCCTTTTCAAAATTTACGTCGATGTTGAAATCTTTTTCCAGTTCCGCCTTGATGTTTGGAACGTGTTCGATCAAGGAAAGCTCGTAGACCGACTGCGCGTTGTCGGTGACTGGACCGTAGGAATCCACCGCGATGGTCACGGGGCCCATGCCAAGAAATCCGAACGCAACAAGGCCGAACGCAAATACCGGCGCGGCGATCATCAGGTTCGCCAAGCCCACGCCAGAAGAGTTCTGGACACCGGTGATGAGATAACCGGCGGCCATCAAAGTCACCATTGCCAGGCCGAGGTAGTAGCCAGAGAAATTTCCGGCGACAAAGCCGGACAAAATTCCGAGCGAAGCGCCGCCTTCTTGCGCAGAAGTGACTACTTCTCTTACGTGGCGCGATTCCGTTGAAGTAAAAACCTTAACGAGTTCGGGAATGATCGCGCCTGCGAGAGTTCCGCAGGAAATAATTGTCGCGTGCTTCCACCATTGCGTGGTGTCGCCCCCGAGCGATGGAATAATCATCGACGATACCAAGTATGTGAGAGCAATCGAAACGATGGATGTAATCCACACGAGGGAGGTGAGCGGAGCTTCGTAATTCATTTCGTCGGCGTTGCCGTATTTGGCTTTGGCGATGATGCCATTCAGGAAATATGCAGCAGCGCTGGCGATCAGCATCACGATGCGCATCACGAAGATCCAGACCAAGAGCTGCACCTGAATTGTCGGTTCTTTGACTGCGAGCAGAATAAAGGTGATCAGAGCGACGCCGGTGACGCCATAGGTTTCAAAGCCGTCGGCGCTGGGGCCAACGGAATCGCCGGCGTTGTCGCCAGTGCAGTCTGCGATGACGCCGGGATTGCGCGCGTCGTCCTCTTTAATCTTGAAGACAATTTTCATCAGGTCGGAACCGATGTCGGCAATCTTGGTAAAGATTCCGCCCGCGATGCGCAGTGCCGCTGCTCCGAGTGATTCGCCGATAGCAAACCCGATAAAGCACGGTCCGGCGTAGTCGCCGGGAATAAAGAGCAAAATAAACAGCATCATCAGCAACTCGACGCTGATGAGCATCATGCCGATGCTCATGCCGGCTTCGAGCGGAATGTGATAAATCGGATAGGGCTTGCCGCGCAATCCCGCGAACGCGGTGCGGGAATTCGCAAACGTGTTCACGCGGATGCCAAACCACGCAACGCCGTAGCTGCCCGCGATACCGACCAGGCTGAACAGAAGAATGATTGCGACGCGCAGGGCTTCAAATTTCAGCAGCACACCGAAGTAGAGAACGATGACCACGGCGATGAAAATTTCCAGAATCAGCAGGAATTTTCCCTGCGTGATCAAATACGTTTTGCAGGTCTCGTATATGAGCTCGGAAATTTCGCGCATCGAACGGTGCACCGGCAGATTCTTGAGCCGCGTGTAAATCGTCAAACCGAAGAGCAGTCCAAGAACGCAAATCAGAATTCCCCAAAGAAGAAGTTTGTGACCGTCGATCCCTCCGATGAAATGCACGGAAGAAAGATCGGGGAGCTTAAGATTAGCTTCACCGCCTGCTTCACTTTCGGGGCGCGCAAACGCGCCAGAAGCTAAAAACAAGACGGCAATTGCAGCCGCACCAAATTGTGCAGACCGATTCAAAATCTCAGAACTGCAGTGGGACCAGGCATTTTGTAGCCAGGTTCGCATGGAACGCTTCCTCCCAATTAAGTCGTAGATGAACTGCGCGCAGGCGCTGGAAAACCTGCGTTGCTGCACACGAATCACGAGCGAACTCAGCGTGCGTTCGCTTCTATTGCGGGGGCGCCTCCTCTGAGCGGCGGGATGACCGTATACGGCGGCAAGGGCACTCTCCATGCCGATGCCAAGCGCGCTTGAGGATGGCTCTTTGTCCTGAACGGAACAAAAACCCTGTGCCACACTGCCGGGAACCCCTTCCCGGCACACCCACAGTTTGCTCAGATAGAAGCAAAATCCAGGGCGTGGCGAAGGCCTGATTTATAACATTCTGGCAGCATATTTTCAAATGGGGCGTACCGAGGAAAGGGATTTCGTCGCATGGAGTCCTCGTGAAAACGCCATCGTCACTGTGGCGCGAACCTCTGGTAACATGCGGAGCGTTAGCTTCAGCTCAGGGTTTGTAAGTACAAACCCTGAAACCCCACGGAGAATTCAGATTCATGATGACGGGTTCCTTAGTCCCCACAAACGCTTCAGTTTCAGTTTTACGCCATGATTGGCAGCGCAGCGAAGTCGAGTCCATCTATCGCACACCGCTGCCATCGCTGGTTTTCCGGGCACAAACGGTGCACCGGCAACATCACCCACAGGATCGGGTACAGACCTGTCAGCTACTTTCCATCAAGACCGGCGGGTGTCCTGAGGACTGTGGATACTGTCCGCAAAGCGCGCACTACGATGCCGGCGTGGGTCGCGAAGGTTTACTCGATCCACAGCATGTGGTTGAAGTTGCGAAGGAAGCGGTGGGACGCGGGGTGACGAGATTTTACATGGGAGCGGCGTGGCGGCAAGCGCCGGAGGGCAGGGAATTTCAAAAAGTCTTAGAAATGGTGCGCGGAGTTTCAGCTTTGGGCTTGGAAGTGTGCTGCACGCTCGGAATGCTAAGTGAGCGGCAAGCGGAGCAACTGAAGGAAGCGGGGCTTTCGGCGTACAATCACAATTTAGATACTTCACCTGAATTTTATGGATCGATTATCACGACACGGGTTTATGGAGACCGCTTGAGGACTTTGGAGGCCGTGCGCAAAGCGGGGATCACGCTTTGTTGCGGTGGAATCCTTGGAATGGGAGAACGGGAAGAGGATCGCATCGGCTTGCTGCAACAATTGGCAATGCTGAATCCTCATCCGGAAAGTGTGCCGATCAATATGCTGGTACGTGTTGCGGGCACGCCGTTGGCAAACACGCCGCCGCTCGATCCACTGGAGTTGGTGCGTGCGATTGCGACGGCGCGGATCTTGATGCCGGCGTCGCGCGTGCGTCTGGCTGCGGGCCGGAAGCAACTTTCGCAAGACGCGGTAACGCTGTGTTTTCTGGCGGGCGCAAATTCAATTTTCGTCGGCGAAAAGCTATTGACCACTCCGAATCCGGGACGTGACGAAGACGAAGAACTGCTCGACACGTTGGGAATGAGACCGCTGGAATCGCATGCCATCTGAAGCAAAAGATCAATTCGTGAGTGCGATGGAGTCGGCGCTTGCGGGATTGCGGGAACGCAGCCAATTGCGTAGCTGTTCGCAATTGGAAGGAATCAATTTCTGTTCGAATGACTATCTTGGTTTGGCGGAAGATCCGCGGCTGAAGCATGCGGTGCTGGAATCAGTGGAACGTGCTGCGCGGATAGGCGGTACGGGTTCGCGACTGCTTTCCGGGCACGATCCCGCCTGGAATGAATTGGAGGAAGAGTTTGCGACGTTCGCTGGAACGGAAGCGGCTGTTTATTTTGCGAATGGCTATGCCGCAAATCTTGGCCTACTGTCTGCGGTGCTCGACAAGGACGATTTGGTTTTTTCCGATGCGCTGAATCACGCGAGTTTAATTGATGGTATCCGGCTTTCGGGCGCGCGGCGGGTTATCTACGCGCATCTGGATCTAAGTGCGCTCGAAAAGGTCTTGCGCGCGCGGGAAAACGAATCGTGCCGGAAAGTGATTGTTACGGAATCGGTGTTCAGCATGGACGGCGATGTCGCGGACTTGAGCGCGATACAAGGCCTCGCGCTGCGATACGGGGCGAGCCTTGTGGTGGATGAAGCGCATGCGACGGCAGTGCACGGGCCGAGTGGAGCAGGGATCGTTGCGGATGCTGGACTGACAAAAGAAGTTCTGGCCGTCGTGCACACCTGCGGGAAAGCGCTAGCTAGCGCGGGCGGATTTGTCTGCGGCTCGAAGGTCCTGCGCGACTTTCTGATCAATCATGCACGCACGCTGATTTTCAGCACGGCGATGCCCGCTTATTTTGCAGAACAGATACGCGCGGCTCTGCAGCTGGCGAAAACGATGAATCGCGAGCGGGAATTGTTGCTCGAAAATTCTCGATCGCTGGCGGCATTCTTACGCGCTGATGGTTGGGACCTTTCAGGCACAGCGTCACAGGTCGTTCCGATTATTGTGGGCTCAAACAAGGATGCATTGGCCGTCGCACATTTTTTGCGAGAACGGGGATTTGCGATTCGCGCGATCCGTCCTCCAACTGTGCCAGTGGGTAGTGCGCGATTGCGGCTGTCACTGACGGCGCGGATTTCGGCGACAGAACTGCAGCGTTTGCGTGAGTGCCTGAAAGCCTGGCAAGCGTCCCGTATGGCGTTGAGTTCCGCGGCGGGCGGCGCATGAGGCGCCATTTTTTTGTGACGGGCACCGACACGGGAGTCGGAAAGACAACTCTGTCTGCGTTGCTTTGCGCTGCGCTCGACGCGATGTATTGGAAGCCGATTCAGACGAGCACCCTCG
>QHYO01000105.1:8054-10102 GCA_003224135.1 Acidobacteriota bacterium
AGTTTGTTCCCCCCGTTTCGCCTGACCTGGCGGCGCGATGGGCGGGCGTGGAGATTGATTTGGCGCGCATCAATCTTCCGAATCATTTGTCGAATGACTGGCTGGTGGTTGAAGGCGCGGGCGGCGTGCTGGTACCGATCAACCAGAAGCAATTTGTGCTAGACCTGATGGTGAAGCTGAAGCTTCCGGTAATTCTTGCGGCGCGGAGCACACTGGGAACGATCAATCACACTTTATTGACGCTTGCGGCGCTCCACGCGGCAGAGCTTCCGGTACATGGCGTGGTGTTGATCGGCGATCAGAATCGAGAAAATCGCGAAACCATCGAGCGGTTTGGGCATGTACGCGTAATCGGGGAAGTGCCGCGGCTGCCTAACCTTCATCGCACGGCGCTCATGCAAGTGTTCATGAATCATTTCGACCGCGCGGCGTTCTCGCAATAGACTCTCTGCATGTCATCTCCTCTTCGCATCTGGCATCCGTTTACGAATTCGGTGATGGACCCGGCGCCGATTGAGATCGAGCGCGCGGAAGGTGTTTGGCTATACGCAAAGGATGGGCGAAGAATTATCGACGCGGTGTCGTCGTGGTGGGTAAACGTGCACGGGCACGCAAATCCGCGCATCGCCGCCGCCATCGCCGAGCAAGCACGCAAAATGGAGCACGTAATTTTGGCGGGATTTACGCACGAACCTGCCGAGGAACTTGCATCGCGGTTGGGGAAATGGGTCGCGCCGGAATTGACGCATTTGTTTTTTTCGGATGACGGATCGACAGCCGTAGAAGTGGCGCTGAAATTGGCGGTGCAACATTTCAGCAATCTGGGCCTGGGTGAAAAGCGTGAAATTGTTGCGCTGGAACACGGATACCACGGGGACACAGCCGGCGCGATGTCCGTAAGTGACGATTCACCGTTCACGGAGCCATTTCGCGCGATGCGTTACAAGGTACATCGCGTGCACTCGGCGTATTGCTACCGTTGTCCTGTCGGATTGCGGCGAGAATCGTGCCACATCGAATGTGTGACGCAGTTGGAGACCTTGCTGGCGGAGCGCGAGGACAAGATTGCCGCAGTGATTGTTGAGCCGCTGCTGCAAGCGGCGGGCGGGATGGTTGTGCATCCCGTGGAATTTCTGCAAAAAGTGCGTGCCCGGTGCACGGCGCACGATATTTTTCTGATAGCGGATGAAGTGCTGACCGGTTTCGGGCGTACGGGAAAAATGTTTGCGTGCGATCTGGCGGGAGTGGTGCCGGACCTGATGTGTTTGTCGAAGGGAATTACCGGCGGGTTTTTGCCGCTGGGTGTGACGCTGTGCAACGATCGCGTGGAATCAGCGTTCCGCAGCGAAAATCGTCAGCACACGTTTTATCACGGCCATTCTTACACGGGGAACGCGCTGGCGTGTGCGGCGGCAAACGCGAGCCTGAAGATTTTCGACGAGGAACCGGTGTTTGACCGGATTGCGACGATCGCGAAACTAAACTCCGAACGGCTTTCCCAACTGAAGGAATTTTCGCAGGTTGGGGATGTTCGACAGATCGGAACGATCGGGGCAATTGAGTTACGAGCCGAGGATGCCGGCTACCTTTCGGCGATGCGTCCAAAGCTTTATGGTTTTTTCCTGGAGCGCGGCGTGCTTCTGCGTCCGCTTGGAAATGTTGTTTACGTTCTTCCTCCTTATGTGATTTCGCCGGACGAGCTGAACCACGTGTATGACGTAATTGTGGAAGCCGTGCAGACGCTTTTCTGAGCACTCGAAATCCTTTGCTACACTGAACGATTCGTCGAGCGGAGACCGATATTGGATGGCAAGCTGAGCGGGTGGAAACAAAAGATTGTTGCGTTCGCGGGGACTCTTGGCGCGCCAGGACTATTCCTGATTTCATTTCTCGATTCTTCTGTACTTACATTTCCAGTGATCAATGACTTGTTGTTGATTGAGCTTTCGCTCCAGCATCCGGCGCGGATGCCCCTTTACGCGCTGATGGCTTTGCTGGGTTCTGTGCTTGGGTGTGTGCTGTTGTATTTTATCGCGCGCAAAGGAGGC
>QHYO01000671.1 GCA_003224135.1 Acidobacteriota bacterium
TTCATCATCCTTGTAATGCCGGATGCCGCCAAGATGTCCGGCAAGCATTCGCGTCGTGATCGGCGCGCCTTTGTCCGGAAACGATGGAACGTACTTCTGTACGGGCGCATCGAGGTCGAGTTTTCCTTGCTCAACAAGCTGTACCAGCGCCACCGCAGTGAGCGGCTTTGACACGCTTCCAATCCGGAATTTCGTCGTCGGCCAAACAGGAACTCGCTCTTCCAGATCGGCAAAGCCGAATCCCTCTGAATACACGATACGTCCATCAACGGCCACGGCGATGGCCAGCCCTGGAATGCCTCGACTCAACAGTTCCTTGGCAACAGCGCGGGCATGCTCTTCGGCCTGGGAATAATCCTTCGCAGGTGTGATCGCCGTCGGTGCGGCCTGGGCATATGCGACGGGAACAAGCGGCCCCGCAAAATGTCCCACCAACAAGGATAAAATTGCCGCAAGAGATCCCTGCACCACGAGACTGTTCTTCGCATCTCTCTTCATGATTTCCTCAGGATATCTCGCGCCTTCATCGAGAACCTCATCATGCCACATATATTGAAAATAACGCGCAGGAAGCGCGCCGCAAAAAAACATGCATGGATCCTTCATTCCGATCCGCCGGTTTTGCGGCGCCATTAAAAAGAAATGTGAGCGCAAAGACTTTTCCACTCCTTGCAAATTTATGCACAGCATTCCGGATTGACGCTTCGCTCGCGCGCCATCACAATGCACGCAATCCTTCGGACAGCAAGCCGCGCCGGAATCATCTACTCGCCCTCCGGACTTGCGCGCCGCAGGCCAATTTGCTATAAAGCGAATAAAAGGCGAAGACGAAAACTATCTCTATGCCTGCCGAAGCCACTCTCGAACGTCCCATGCCTCAGAATCTCGACGCCGAACGTTCGATTCTCGGCGCGATTCTGCTGGACAATCACGCACTGAACGCCGCTATCGAAAATATAAAGCCCGAAGATTTTTTCCTGGAGCAACACCGCCGCGTTTTCAACCAGATGATTGCGCTCGGCGAGAGCCAGCAGGCCATCGATCTTGTCACGCTCACCGAATCGCTGCATCGCGTCGGGGAACTCGAAGCTTCCGGCGGAGCGCCATATCTGGCCGCGCTTGCCGACGGAATGCCCCGCGTAAGCAACGTCGAGCATTACGCCCGCATCGTTCGCGAGAAAGCACTGCTCCGCAATCTGATCCATGCCACGCACAACATTCAGCAGCGCGCTCTGGAAGGCGAAGACG
>QHYO01000667.1 GCA_003224135.1 Acidobacteriota bacterium
CGAAGTTGTCGTTCGCCCAAAGCGTGTTTACTGCCTTCTCTTCGCAGAGGAGACACCTTCGGTTCATTTTCATTTATTTCCGCGAGCGGATTGTCTACTTTCTCAGTATGCGCGCTGCCATCCGACCGGTGGCCAGGTTTCGGGGCCGCGGCTTCTCGATTGGGCGCGCCAGGCGTTTCGATCTCCCGTCAGCGCGGACTATCATCAGACCACGCAAGCAATTCTTCGTGCAATCGACCCTAACATCTAACAAATCGCTCGAGCCAACCGCTGGCCGGTGTGATGACCAGATTTAATTTTATGAAACAGTTCTCGATCTTTGCCACGCTCACCGCCGCCAGCGGTGACTCAGCTCCGTCTCGCTAGGCGACTGAGAGAGTCCACATAGCAGTAAAGAACCAAAACCGGGAAACAGAACACATGGACGCATCAACACAACCACGCGCGAAAAACAGGAAAGGCATCATGACCGCTGCACCGCTGCTCACATTTACATTTGCAGTCGTGCTCGCCGCCTTGCCCGCAACATCCATTGCGGCCGATCCGGAGACCAGGGAGCACAAGCCGGTTATCGTGCAACCCTCGGAGTTGCAATGGTCAGACAGTCCGGCTTTGCCCGCGGGAGTGAAGGTAAGCATTCTGTATGGCGACATAAAGAAAGCCGAACCCATCGGATTCCGAGTCAAGCTTCCCGCCGGCGGTACGATCGCACCGCACACGCACCCTGCGGATGAAAGGGTGACTGTTATTTCTGGGGCATTCGCGATGGGCGAGGGCGAAAAGTTTGACAAGGCCGCGCTCAAAGATATGCCGGTTGGCAGCGTGGCGATCTTCCCGCGAGGCTGTCGGATGTTTGGCTTCGCGCGAGAAGAGACGATCATCCAAGTGAACGCCGAAGGCCCGTGGACGATCACCTATATCAACCCTGCCGACGATCCTCGGAAGAAGTCAGCGCGAGAAAAGTCGCCTAACCATGCGATGCAGACATGTGGTTAGGTCAAGGATAACTCCGTAATACATAGAGTTTTTTCTCTACGAAGTCGGCTTTGTTGTTGTAGCCGAAGGCAATGAGGGCGGCGGGGCCGATTTCGGTGGCGAACTTGCTGAGCTTTGTCTGGAGTGTGTCGAGTCGTTCGAGTGTGCCGATCGCGTGTCCCATCATCACGTGCCAGAGTGCGACGCAGAGCTTTCGCGCGACGGCGACGGCCGCTTTGTTTCGTCCGCGCCGTGCTGCCACGGCCAGTCCCCACTTCTGCAGTGGGTTATTTACTTCCAGGAGCTTCTTGCCTGATTGGATGAGTAAGGCGCGAAGCGCTCCTCTTCCATGTCGCTTGAGTGCTCCGCTGCCTTGAAAGTTGCCGCTCTGTGATACGCTCGGGTTGAGGCCAAGGTATGCGACCAGCTTTTTGCTGTGT
>QHYO01000668.1:0-1882 GCA_003224135.1 Acidobacteriota bacterium
AGTTTCATATCTTTCAGTTTCACGGCGACTTGTTCTGCCTTCTGGCGTGCGGCTGCGCGGTCTTCCTGCGCGTGAATCGCTTTCAGCATCGCCGCCACTTCTTTCACTTTGCTTGTCGGCACTGCCGTCCACACGTTGCGATAAAAATGCACCGTGCATCGCTGCCACATCGCTTCCGGGTAAAACTCTCCCAGACTCTCCACCAACCCCAAACACTTGTCGGAAACAAACAGCCGGATGCCTTGCAGACCGCGTTCTTTCAAATGCCGCAAAAATGCCGTCCAGCTCGCCTTGTCTTCTTTCGATCCTTCTGCCACCGCCAGCACTTCGCGAAATCCTTCCTCATTCACCCCGATCGCCACCGGCAGCGAGACATTGCGCACTTCGCCGCCCCAGCTCCGCTTCAACCACAAACCATCCAGAAACACATACGGATGCTTCCCCGCGATCGGCCGGTTCCGCCAACTCTCGATCTGCGCGTAGATCTTCTGGTTCAGCTCGCTCACTGTGCTCGGGCTGACCCGCGTTCCCCACAGCGCTTCGGTGATGTCTTCGACTCGTCGTACGCTCACTCCCGCAAGATACATCTCCACCAGCGCTTCTTCCACTGAGCGTTCTCGCCGCCGGTAGCGTTCGATGATCGCCGTCTCGAACGGCAGCGTGCGCAGCTTCGGCACCTTCAACGTCACTTCGCCCGCTTTCGTCTGTAGGTGTCGCTGGTAGGAACCCGCCCGCGTGTCTTTCCGCGCCTCCGTTCGTTCGTATCGCTCGGCTCGGCAAAGTCGATCCGCTTCGGCGTCCAACATGGCGTTCAACGTCTCTTCCACCGTGCTGCGGACCACTTCTCCTAGGTGCTCCTGAATCTTCCCCTCATCAATCTGGATCACCTGGCTCAACTTCGGCGCTTCTCCCTGGTTGGTCGGCTCCATCGCCTCTCCTCTCGGGTCTTCCTCAGGCCCTCTGTTTTACCAACCAGACCTACTCCTCCTCAAATGTGCGAAAAATAGCGTACGTTATCAATTGGCTATCGTTTCTCGTGTGGAAGCATTCGCCAGACTCCGATTGAGTTGGCAGAGGTAGGAGGGGAATGATAGTGCAATTCCGCGCAACAAGTCAGTTTCTGGCTGATAGTGCGTTTACTAGGCAGGTGGTGGACTGAGCTGACTTCACTTTCAGTCCACTTCAAGCGTCTTAGTTTCGAAGCTGTTGGAGTGTGCCTGCATTAGGCCCTGTAAGAACGCCGTCAAGAAGCGCTATCACTTCGCACACTTTGCAGTCATGCTCGTGAAATTGCAGCAATGCCCAGGCATTGGCGAAACTCGCTTGCGAATAGATTCATGAATCTCGGCCCGACCCCTAGTCCAATTGGACAAGGCAACTTGTTCTTCGTTGAGCAGTTTTTGGTATTCGGGACATAGCGCTTGGACCGAAGGCTTGTTCCTCATTTCCTTCCTCCCTCAAAACGCCCGCAGGGTTAAGCTCGCTTCGAACTCCAACTGTTCTGAATGTCCTCCCTAAGCGGCGCGGGCAGTGGTTCGGGCAATTTCCCGTTCCATTTCGTGTTTTTCCCAGCAGCTTCCTTCCTGTCCGGCGGAGGGTTCAGCGTGGTAACAGTGGTAACTTGGATCACGGCCATTGAGCGTGGGGTCGTAAATCTTCTCCCGTACCCATCTTTGCCCTGAGGTGATTGCTGATCGGCAGTAGTTGCATTGGCGCACGCAGGAAACGATCATTTTCCCCTCCCTGGCATCCGCTGTCTGGTAAGTGCAATTACTGTGCCATTGTTAAAGGGGGCGCGATCACTTCGCAAATAGCTGAACGGGAAGATGTGTAGGTAAAGAGGTAGCGGTAATCCAGTCCATCGTGACGACCGTCGTGGTGG
>QHYO01000668.1:2067-3600 GCA_003224135.1 Acidobacteriota bacterium
CTAATCAACCTCATCGATTGTTCGTACCACAATGACGTGAGGTGATTCGAGAGCACCCGAGATTTTTACCTTCTTGCCCTCGTAGATTCGGAGGTGACTTGCATCCACCAACATGTAAGTGCGGATGCTTCCTTCTTCTGCAAGGAAAACTAAGTCATCGTTTCTCAGAATCCTTCCAGTGATGGTCCTGATGGTGTTCCGACTGGCTTCATCTTGCCGTTTAGTGTCGCTGCTTCCGACCATAGCGGCCGGCACCATCGCTAGCCGCAGGAGGATGGATGCGAGACCGGCATAATCTCTCCGCATTTTCGCACCTCAATGCATGGATTGAGGGCGAACTCTATTTGAGACAAGGAGCAAATCACGTACCACTCTCGAAGAACCTAACAGACTGAAAGGACAGGGGCTAGACAGCCGACAAGAGGAATCGTGTGTAATCTTTTCGGACACCAGTCAACTCCTGTGTGCGTCGCCCAATCGTACCTGTCCGATAACCGTAATCCGCCACGGTGACCGAGCGGCTTTGGCCTATGCGTTCGTGACGTTCGCGCTGAAACCCGTCAGGACAATCGAGCAGATGAAAATGGCAGCGGTTTCGCGTCTGACCGATTTCAGTTTCGATTGGTACCCGCTGTTCATGCCGGTTTCGAAGAAGTCGCACCCGAGCTGTACAACGCGGGTAACGACAGCAGGCAGCTCGAAGAGCTGACGGACCGCGTCCGCCGGTTCGGGCGGGACGTATTTTGACAGAAGCTGGATGGTTTCTTCGGCGATCCCAAGCGCCATCAAGCGGGCGATTGCCTGCGCACGAATTACATCATCGATGTCACGTGAGGGATCGTCGGTGCGCCGCGCGATCAGAACGATGGCGGAACCCGTTACCTCCGTGAACGTGGATAAGTCCAGCAGGACTTTCAGCCACTCGCCGGCAATTTCAGGTTCTACTACCGAGTGCAGCGGCCCATACAGGGGAATGCGGGCACCCAGCCGGCCCAGGCACCACAGCCAAATTGCATCTCTAGGTTCCTTTCTGATCTTCGCGACCAACTCATGGCCTAGCGAGGCACGGATGCTGGCTTGCGGGTGTTCAAGGTTCGCAAGGAGGCGCCACTTCTCGTACTCGAGTTGGCGGTTGATGCGCTTCTTCTTGCTTCCGGGAGGGCTAGTATGCTTGCGATAAAGCGCATGCTGCTCGCTGGCATTGATGCCGCCTACGATCCGACGCAACAGCACCAGCACTCCGACCTGACATTGCAGATCGTCTACAAAGGCAAGGTTGTTCGAGGCGATGGTTCGCAGGCGGTTGACGAGCGCATCATCACCCGGCGCGCCGAAGCCCGGACGCAAACAGAAGCCAGATAGATTAAGCCAACGCATCTCATGGCGGGGGGACTTTTTGCGCCCAACGGCAACCTCGATGAGCACATCGCTGAACCGGCGAATGGCCGAGAGGGGCCAGGAGTCTCTTTTTGCGCCGAGCACCGCTTCCATTTGACCGACAAGGGCCTCGGGCGCCAGGGAAGCGTCGTGCGC
>QHYO01000108.1 GCA_003224135.1 Acidobacteriota bacterium
TTGCTTGCGCCGATTCTTGTGGCCAGCACGGAAGTTACCGTGGGGCTGATGTCGGCCGACCCAGTGATGCAATGGAAGGGAATCGGCTTTCTGGCGGTGTTTGACGTGGTATTTTTGACGGCGCTGTGGCTTTTCGGCGAATATTTACTGGAGGAATAGGCGGGAATGGCGAAACGCGTCGTGCTCTGCGCAGCGGCTGTCTTGCTGGTGATCGCCGCCGCGTACGCCTCTTTTTTTATAGCGCCCGAAGAACGAACCATGGGCGACTTGCAGCGTATTTTTTATTTTCACGTGAGCTGTGCGTGGGCCGGACTCACTGCGTTTTTAATCGGTTTTGCAAGTAACCTGCTTTATGTCTGGAAGCGTAATGAGAAGTACGACTGGCTTGGCGTGACATGCGCGGAAGTTGGCGTGGCATTTACCACGATTGTTTTGATTTCCGGCCCGATCTGGGCGAAACCGGCATGGGGAATCTATTGGACCTGGGATGCGCGACTGACTTCCACGTTTGTCCTCTGGCTCCTCTATATTTCGTATTTGCTACTCCGCACGCTCGTGGAAGAGCCGAACCGCCGAGCGTTATTGAGCGCGCTGTTTGGAATTTTTGCATTCATTGACGTGCCGATTGTTTTTGGTGCGATTCGCTGGTGGCGAACGCAGCATCCTGCGCCCGTGATTATGGGGGGCCCGAATTCGGGTCTTGCTCCGGGAATGCGTCCGACGTTCTATTTTGCGGTCCTTGCGATGCATCTATTCATGTGGTTCCTAATTTCAGAACGTTACGCGCTCGAGAAACTGCGAGGCGAAGTTGAGGTGTTACGCCGGGAGGCAGAGACATCGTGAAAAATCTCGACAGCGTATTCTGGGCGTACATTCTCGGCTGGGCGATTTTTTTTGGTTTTTATTTGAGCATCGCGAAGCGGTCGAACGATTTGCGCGCCGAGGTCGAACGGCTGAAAAAGTCCACATCGAGATCGACGGGAGAGAAGTAACTTGGTAGGGAAGAAGCGCGTCGGCGTGGTGCTCTTTCAGCTGGGCGGTCCTGACTCGCTTGAAGCGGTCGAGCCGTTTCTGCGAAACCTTTTTCTCGATCCTGACATTATTCCGATGGGGCCTCTGGGATTTTTGCGCGGGCCGCTGGCGCGCTACATCGCGAAAAAACGTTCCGTGCCAGTCGCTGGGCGTTACGCCATGATTGGACGGCGTTCCCCGATCGCGTTGCTCACGGACCGTCAAGGAGTGAAGTTGCGCGCAGCGCTGGCCCCATACATCGATCCCGTTGTTGTTACAGCCATGCGTTACTGGAAGCCGTTTACGGAAGATGCCGTTGCCGCGTTGAAGGGCGCAGAGCCGCTCGACGAAGTGGTGCTGTTACCGCTGTATCCACACTATTCGTACGCGACGACGCTCAGTAGCATGAAGGAGTGGCGGCGAGTTTATGGAAGTCCAGCAGGTGGACCGCCAGAGCGAGTGATCGAATCGTTTTACGACCATCCATCGTACATTCAGGCGTTAGTGCAAAAAGTTGGCGTTTGCTTGCGGCAATTCCTCGATAGTTCACGGATTCACCTGCTCTTCAGCGCACACGGCCTGCCGATGAGCCTGGTCGAAAAGGGCGATCCGTATCCCAAGCAAATTGCAGAGACCGTTCGCCTCGTGTGCGAGGCCGGGGCGAGGTCGTACGCGGGTTGGCCGAAGACACATTTGCTTTGCTATCAGAGCCGCGTCGGGCCCTCCAAGTGGCTCGAGCCGCCGTTTCTGGAGACGATGGAGCACCTGGGCCGTGAAGGCGTGAAGGAAATGCTGGTGGTGCCGATTTCTTTCGTTACAGAGCACATTGAGACGCTGCACGAAATCAACATCGACGGACGCATCGATGCGAAAAAGTGGGGAATCGAACGTTTCCGGATGATGCCCGCGGTCGGCGACTCGGCACCGTTTATAGCAGCGTTGCAAGACCTGGTTTTGAAAGCGGTGGGAAGTACCGATCAAAAAGAGCAACTGCGCGCGGCGGTCTGAAGTGCACGCGGGAAGCGTGCTGGAGTATAATTTTCTCTGGAAAGTCATCGATGAATGCGCTTTATTACCGGGGTGTACACCGCTTCGCCGTTTTTGTTTTCTTTTGGACGATCCTATTGCTGGTTGCGGGAGCACTCGTGACCTCGAACGAAGCTGCATTGTCGGTGCCTGATTGGCCGACGTCGTATGGAACGCTTACACCGCCGATGGTCGGCGGAATTGTTTACGAGCACAGCCATCGCGTAATCGCCGGCGTCCTGGGAATTTTGTTAATTGTTGAGGCCATTGTGATCTGGCTCCGCGAGGAGCGGCGGTGGCTGCGTTTGTTTGCGCTGGCTGCAGTAGGCGGAGTCGTGGCGCAAGCGATCTTGGGCGGGGAAGTCGTAATCAAGCTGCTTCACTACTGGCTGCCAGTACTGCATGCGTGCTTTGCCGAGATTATGTTTGGCGCAATCTTGTGTCTGGCGGTCTTTACGAGCAAGTGGTGGACTGACTCACATGAAATGCTTGAAGATCGAGGCGGAATCTCGATTCACTCGCTCGCGATCCTTAACGCTGTCGTAATGTTTATTCAGGTTTTTCTTGGCGCGGGCTTCCGCCATCAGTACGCACCGATCTGGCCGCATATCGTGGGGGCGTTTGTCGTCTTGGGCGTGATGATCTGGACGGCAACCGTGTTGCGGCGGCGTTTTGATTCTTCGCGCGAGCTGACGTTTGGCCGGACACTGCTGCATTCGATGGTGGGAACGCAGATTTTGCTGGGAGGCGCGGCGTATTGGTCGCGACTGGTGACGCAGGATGCTCCGCAACCGATGCCGGCGATGGTCGTGCTGACGGTAGTGCACACGGTTTTTGGGGCGCTAGTGTTTGCTTCGTCGATTCTGGTTGTGCTGATGTGCTATCGTCTCGTGCCACGTCGGGGAACGGTTGCGGTTCCGCCCCGGCCGCAGGCTGCGATCGAATGAGTACGCTTCGTTCAACGAATTTCACGCTGATGAGCCGGGCCGGTGCGTATGTCGCGCTAACCAAGCCTGACGTTTCTTTCCTTGTTTTGATAACGACCGGCGCCGGATTTTACATGGGCGTTCGCGGGCCGGTGGATTGGCTGAAACTCGTGCACACGGTGTTTGGCACGATGCTGATCGCGGCGGGCACAGCGGCGCTCAATCACTACATTGAACGTGAATCGGACCGCCACATGCGGCGAACAGCTTCGCGGCCGCTGCCGAGCGGCTTGTTGCAGCCGGCAGAAGCGTTATGGTTTGGCGTTGCGTTGGCGATTGCCGGTGCCGCGGACCTGTGGCTGGTGGGCGGCTGGATGGCATCGCTGCTGGGCGTTGTGACTTGCCTGAGCTATTTGCTGGCGTATACACCTCTGAAGAAGCGCACGGTGTGGGCGACGTTTGTGGGAGCGTTTCCGGGAGCGATTCCTCCGATGATTGGCTGGGCAGCGGCAAGCGGCAGACTGGATAAGGGTGCGTGGCTGCTGTTCCTGATTTTGTTTTTCTGGCAGTTTCCGCACTTCCATGCAATTTCGTGGATGTATCGCGAAGATTATGCACGCGCTGGAATTCAGATGTTGCCGGTGGTGGACCGCGACGGGACGCGAACGTTTCGCCAGATCATCATCACTGCGGGAATGCTGGTGGGCGTAAGCGTGCTGCCGTCAGTTCTTGGTCTTGCCGGGGTGCTCTATTTTTTTGGCGCACTGGTGTTGAGTACAGCGCTCGTGCAGGTTTGCCTCTGGGCCTCCAGCGAAAAGACGAACGTGCGGGCAAAATGGCTGATGCATGCCACGATTCTGCATATTCCGATCCTGTTCGGTTTGATGGCCTACGACAAAATCGCACGGTAGAATTTTCATTACGCGCCAATCCGCGCCTGAACAATCCTAGCTCACTCGCAAAGGCAACGCGGCGATTACGGCTTCCGTAAATTGGTCTGTGCCGGCTTTCCCGCCAACATCGTGAGTGGTGTGCTTGGCCTCGCGATAAACCGTTTCAAGAGCTGTTGTACCACTATCGGGTGGGCCATGTGGTATTCGAAGGGCAGGGCTGGATCCGCCCGGTGTATTTTGTACCGCTGACGTCGCACACCATTCTGGCGATCGTAATTGTGCCGTTGATTCTGATTACGCTGCGGCGTGGGTTGGCGGAGCGCTTTGACAAACACAAAGTGATTGCGAAGTGGACTCCACCGCTGTGGTTTTACGTCCGCGTGACCGGCGTGATCGTCTATTGGATGGTGTACCAGCTCTACGCGCCAATCCGCGCCTGAACGAAAAATCCTAGCTTACCCGCAAAGGCAACGCGGCGATTACGGCTTCCGTAAATTGGTCTGTGCCAGCATTGCCGCCGACATCGTGAGTGGTGTGCTTTGCCTCGCGATAGACCGTTTCAAGAGCTGTTTCGATGCGACGGGCAGCGGACCGTTCGCCAAGATAGTCGAGCATCAGAATGCTGCTCATCAGGAGAGCGGTTGGATTCGCAAGGCCCTTGCCAGCGATATCCGGCGCCGTGCCGTGGACGGCTTCAAAAATCGCGCCGTTATCTCCGATATTCCCGCTGGGAACAACTCCGAGACCGCCTACGAGCCCTGCCGCAAGATCGCTCATCACGTCGCCATAGAGGTTCGGGAGGAGCAAGACATCGAACTGCTGCGGATTCAGAACAATCTGCATGCACGCATTGTCAACAATCATCTCTTTGTATTCGATTTCGGGAAATTCGGCAGCAACGGCGCGAATAGACCTGAGAAACAAGCCGTCCGAGAGCTTCATGATGTTGGCTTTGTGAATGGCATGAATTTTTTTACGGCCCTCTTTTTTGGCGTGTGTAAAGGCAAACCGCGCAATGCGCGTCGAAGCGCGTTCCGTGATGATTTTCAGGCTTTCAACGACTCCCGGCACGACTTCATGCTCCAGGCCGGAATAAAGGTCTTCCGTATTTTCGCGAACGATCACGACGTCTACGTTTTCAAAGCGAGATTTAAGTCCCGGAAGATTTTTGACGAGGCGGAGGTTCGCGTAGAGATCAAGAGTCTTGCGCAGAGCGACGTTCACGCTGGGAGCGCCGCCCGCGATGGCCGTGGCCATCGGGCCTTTCAGTGCAACGCCGTTGCGGCGCACGGACTCGACTGCCGTTTGATTCAGGACTTGTCCTGTATCACTGGGGCCGCAGCCGTTGGCCCGTGCGTCGATCTCTTCCCAATCGATCTGAACGCCGGCGGCTTCCAGAATGCGCCGTGTCGCGCGCGAGACTTCCGTGCCGATGCCTTCGCCCGGCAAAAGCGTGACCTTGTGTCTCATAGGTGCATCTAATTGTATTGGATGGAGTTCGGGTTGTCGAAGCACGTCAAGGAAGAGAGTTTCCTTGAGGCAACTGCGACAAGATTCCAGAAGATGAACTATGGTTCTTTTTCTGCTACACTAATTTGGTAGGAATTTCCGCGGAGATGCCGCGGCGGAGGCCCGGAATCATGATTAGTCTTACCCCGACAGCAAGCACCAAAGTCAAGGAAATCATGGGGATGCAGAACCCTGTGCCGACGGCGTTGCGCGTGGCCGTGGTCGGCGGCGGGTGTTCAGGCTTCCAGTACCACATGGCGTTCGAGAACCAGACGAACGACAGCGATGAAGTGATCGATTTTAACGGCCTGAAGGTAGCCGTGGACCAAATGAGCTCCATGTATCTGGAAGGCGTCGAGATCGACTACATCGAAACGATCGAGGGAGCGGGCTTCAAGTTCAACAACCCGAACGTGAAGAGCACCTGCGGCTGCGGCAGCTCGTTCAGCGTGTAACTTAGTCGGAGCGCATGACTGCGCTCTTGAAAAATTTGTAGGCTCCTGAGAAGGGGACGGTTCCTAAGCTCAGGAGCCTTTTTCTATGGCTGCGACGTCCGTGCGCGTTTTGAAGATTTCGAATCACGACCACATTTGCAAAATATGTCGCGGCGAACGTATTCTAGAGTTCAAGCATGAAACTCGCGCTGGCGCAGTTCAATCCCACCGTCGGCGATTTCGCGGGCAACACGGCACGCATCCTGGCTTTGGCGGCGCGCGCCAAGGAACGGGGAGCGGATCTTGCCGTTTTCTCCGAGCTTTGTATCTGCGGTTACCTTCCCCAAGATTTATTGGAACGTCCCGCCTACATCGATAGAAATCAAAAAGAATTGAAGCAGCTGGCGGCAAAGCTGCCATTGCCTGCCATTGTCGGATTTGTCGGTAAGAACAAAAATGGCACGGGCAGCGGCATAGCAAATAAAGCGGCGCTCCTTAGCGGCGGCAAGATCGTGTTTGAGCAAAGCAAAATGCTGCTGCCAACTTACGACGTTTTTGACGAGTCGCGATACTTTCAGCCGGCGGCCGAACAAAAAGTTTTCGGATTCGGCGGGGAAATGCTGGGCATCACAATTTGCGAAGACGTCTGGAACGATAAAAACTTTTGGGCGGTCCGGCGGTACGACCGCGACCCGGTCACGGAACTCGCGGCGCAGGGAACCAGCGTAATTATCAATATTTCGGCGTCTCCTTACACCATCGACAAGCGAGCGCTGCGGGTCGATATGCTGCGCTCGATTGCACTGAGCCACCAGCTTCCCATCGTGTACGTGAACCAGGTAGGCGGCAACGACAGCCTGATATTCGATGGTGCGAGCGTCGCACTGACGCTGGATGGCAAAGTGGCAGCGCAGGCGACGGCGTTTCAAGAAGACCTCATTCTGTTCGACACTACGACGGGAGAGGGCGAAATTCACAAACAACCGCCAGAAGAGATTGCTTACGCATTCCAGGCGCTGGTGCTTGGAACGCGGGACTACGTGCATAAATGCCGGTTCGAGAAGGCCCTGGTTGGGCTGAGCGGCGGAATTGACTCCGCCGTCGTGGCCGCCATTGCGGTGGAGGCGCTAGGCGCAGAGAATGTGCTCGGCGTGTCAATGCCCGGGCCTTACTCCTCGCAAGGTAGCATCGCGGACGCGAAAGCTGTTGCGCAGAATCTGGGAATTGAGATGAAGACAATCCCGATTTCTGGTGTATTCGATGCGTACTTGGCCACGCTAAAGCCCGTGTTCAGTTCCCGCAAGGCGGACGTGACGGAAGAAAATGTTCAGGCACGCATACGTGGAAATTATTTGATGGCATTGTCGAATAAATTCGGATCGATGGTGCTGAGCACCGGAAACAAATCTGAACTTGCGGTAGGGTATTGCACGCTATACGGGGACATGGCCGGGGGACTCGCTGTCATTTCCGATGTGCCGAAACTGATGGTTTATGAGTTGGCGAAATTCATCAACCGGCAGAGGCAAATTATTCCGCGCGCGACAATTGAGAAGCCACCCTCGGCGGAACTCCGTCCTAATCAGAAGGATGAAGACACGACTTGAAGTTGGTGCGCGAGATTGCCCTGCTGGTAGATCGCACCGAATACAAACGGAAACAGGCAGCACCGGGATTGAAAATTACTTCGCGCGCATTTGGCTTTGGACGTCCGTTCCCGATTGCGCAGCGGTTTATTCCATAGGATTGTGAGGGACCCTTGAAGAAACTTTGGCTGCAGATTGCCCGCGCGACATTGATTTTGTCATCGACGATCGGCTTGTGCGGATCATCGGTTTTGGCGCAGAGTCCTTCGTCCGCTGAATTGAAGCACAAGGTCGACGTTTACTTACGGAATATGTTCGCGTTTGGTCCGGACGTGAAGCTGGTAGTGGGCGACTTCAAGGAGACCGGAATTCCGGGACTTCTTGAAACCGACATCGCCCTGACGATTGGCGAGAATAAAGAGAACGCTAAAATGTGGGTCAGCAAGGACGGAAAATTCCTACTTCGCGGCGAACTGAACGATATGAGCAAGGACGCGCTGGCGGAAAACCGCTCCAAGCTGGACCTGAAGAATGCGCCAGCCGCCGGCAATCCGAACGGCTCGATCACCGTAGTGGAGTTCGCCGACTTTGAGTGCCCGGTCTGCCGCAACCTCCATGAGGCGATCCGCGGGCTCCTGCCGAAGTACCCGCAGGTGCGGCTGGTGTTCAAAGACTTTCCGATCGAGCAGATTCATCCGTGGGCCCGTACAGCCGCTCTGGCAGGACGGTGTGCCTATGAGCAGGATCCCAAAGCATTCTGGAAGCTGTACGACAGCCTATACGACAACCAGGACCTGATTTCCGCAGCCAACGCTTGGGACAAGGTGGTGGACTACGCAGGCCAGGCCGGATTGAAGACCGATGCCTTTAAGGCATGCATGACCAGCCCGGAGGCAGCGGCAGCTGTGGAAGCCAGTATTGCGAACGCCAAGCTGATGGAGGTGGGCAGCACGCCGACGTTGTTCGTGAACGGGCGGCGAATTGTAGGAGCTGATCCGCATCAGCTTGAGCAGTTCTTGCAGTATGAAATCCAGCAAACCAGCGCGAAGAAGAACTAAACACAAAGAGGGAAGCCCGATTCCAGGGGTTGGGGACTGTAGTCGAGCCAAAGTTTCCTCTCGTCGCGATTCGCTTTGGCGGACTCATCGCCTTGACGGTCTTCCATCGGACGCTATGCGAATATTTGGTTCACATCGCTGTCAATTGAAGAGGGCTATTGGGTGACAGTTCTTACGGCGTCACCGACTTTGAAGCCGGTGCCGGAGACGGCTACGGCGACGGCAGAAATGTCATCGACATCCGTGACTTTGATCGCGCCGACAGCGGTGGCCATGCGGCGGAGAACCTTGCCGGTGGCGGGGTCCTTGATTTCCTTGGTGACGCGCTCAACGGTGAGTTGATCGCCGACTTTTAGACCTACTTTGGCACCGACGTTGACGATGATTTGGCCGCCATCGACGGCGGCGACCAGGCCTTCGACGGAAATGGTGCGGGCCTGCAGTTTAGAATTGTCGGCGATGACTCCGGTGCTGAGCTTCGTGACCGCGACATTGACAGCTTCGCCGAGGATGGTTTGCGCGAAATCGCTGCTGCCGAAATCTACGGCACCTCCACCCCATCCGTGCCAGTTGCTTCCGCCGCCAAGGAGGGAAGTGTTTTCACGAGAGGATTCGCCCTTGCCATCGGCGACGCCGAGAATTTCGGCGGTGTCGATGTCCACGATACGCGCGTCCACGGCGACGATGGCTTTGCTCTTCTTGTGGCTAAATCCGCCAATGCCGAAACCGCCGAAGCCACCACCACCACCGCCGACTTTGGTGTCCTTATTCTCGTTTCCGAATTGCGTGATGCTGCCGACGATGATGGCATCCACGCCGAGGAGTTTGCCGAGCTTGGCGGCGGAATTGGGATTGGCACGGTCGCTATTGGAGAAGTTCTGTTCGGCCAGGATTTTGTCCATGGCTTTGCGCTCGATGACGGAATACGTGCCGTCCTTGACGAGATGCTTTACCAGCAGGTCGGCGATGCCTTTCCCCACGTCAATGTTCGCGCCAAAGGCCGCGTCTGAATATTTCTGGACCGTTGCGTAATCAAAATCAAAGACGGCGACACGCTTTCTGCGACCCTGCGGTTGTGCGGGAGCGGCGGAGGGAGCGGACGTGGCGGGAGATGCGCCGGCGGCAGGTGCGGGCGCTTGCGTCTGCGCCTCAGCTGCGACAGGGAGAAACACACAAAGGCTAAGTGCTGCCCACAGAATCTTTTTCATGATTGCCCTCTCGGTATCTGAGTTGCCTGAAGGAGTCTACAGAACCCGGAATGGGCCTAATCCTACTCCGCTGGGAATCGGGGTGTCAACGCGGGTTTCGTCGGCGGATTTTCCCGTACAATTGCACTGGGAAGCCGATTTTGCTGCAGCGTCGCCGCACTGAACGGGAATCGGCCCGTCTGCTCAGCGTCCCAGGAACTTTTCCAATCGTTCGACTTCCGGTTCCGCTTGCCAAGATAGGTGCGCATGCGCGCTTGTGCCTCGACCATGTCGCCGCGCAGGTGCATGCCTTGAGCGTTTTGTTCTCTCGACAGGGCATCGAGGCTGGCGGTGATAGCTATTTCGCGGCTCGAAAGCTGGTCCAATTCGCGATCGAGCTCGTCGAGCTGCGCCGTGTCGGACTGGGCCTCCTGCTGCGCATCACCGGCGCGTTGCTGTGGAACTTCAGACTGCGAGCGCCGCTTGGCGTCGCCGCCCGTCTTCATGGCCGGCGTTGAAACGGCCGGTGCTGGTGCGACGGAGGGAGCGGCGGGCGCCGCCTGCTCGGACTTGACAGCTTCCGGCGCGGCCGGGATGCTTACGGCTGGACGCAACGCTTCATTATTGGCACGCGCCTTGAACCAGCGAGGAGCGGAGAAGCCGGCGGCAACCAGAACCATCAACACGATTAAGGCTCCCAGGGTGATATAGAGTCCGCGATGTCCGGTGCCGCTCGCCGGCTGCGGAGGCATTTGAGGTGCTCCCGCCTGTCGGGCCTGTGAAGACGCAGAAGAGGACTCGACGCGAGCTGGGGTGAGTGGAGTCGTGGGACCGCTGCGGCGAGCTGGTTCAGGTGCTGGAACGGGAGCTGCAAGGGAGACCACAAGCTGCGGGACCTCTGCGGCGCCCGGACTCCCCGCCACAGTTCGCAGCGCGTTCGCAAAGGCATCCGCCGACTGGAAGCGCTTGGCGGGATCTTTCTCCATGGCCATCATGATGATTTCGCTGATTCCCACTGGCAAATCTGGATTGACCTCTGTGGGGAGCTTGGGCGGCTCCTGGAGATGCGCCTGCATGATGGAAAAGTTGCTGTCGGAATGGAAGGGCCTCTGGCCGGTGACCATCTCGTAGAACGAGATTCCGACGGAGTAGATATCGGAGCGCGCGTCAACCGGCTCACACTTCACTTGTTCTGGAGACATGTAAGCCAGAGAGCCGAGAGTGGTGCCGGTGGTGGTCATACCGAGATCGACGTTGGAGCGCGCGATACCGAAGTCCATGAGCTTGATGGTGCCGTCGGGGGTGAGCATCATATTGGCGGGTTTGATGTCCCTGTGAATGATCTGGTGCTTGTGGGCGTAGCTCAGAGCGGAGAGCACTTGAGCGATATAACAAACCGCTTCAGCGCAGGGAATGGCTCCATGCTCGACGCGGGCGGCCAATGTTGTGCCTTCCACGTACTCCAGGATCATGACGAGTTGGTTGTGTATGGTGAGCGCGGTGCGAAGCGCTGCGATGTTCGGATGGCTTAGGCCGGCCAGGACCTTGATTTCGCGCAAGAAGCGGTCGCCGAGATCTTTCTGGTCTGCGAGATTGGGAAGAAGCACCTTCATGGCCTCGATACGGTCGGAAAGAAGATTCCGGACCTTGTAAACCTTGCCCATGCCGCCAGTGCCAAGGACGCCGAGGATTTCGTAGTCGCCTTTTCTTGAGCCGATGGAA
>QHYO01000674.1:0-7905 GCA_003224135.1 Acidobacteriota bacterium
AGAGTCTTTACCAAATTCTACAGATTTTCAGCATCACGAGTCTTGAAAAGGTGCCCATTTTACAGGTGTTCGAGGCATTCGACCCCCAATCGGAGTTACTCGATAACTCTAATCAGCTAATTCTATTCGGCTTATAACCGGACAGCAGTGATAGTTGACAATTTCCCGTCACGTCCGGCACTCTTCGAACACCACAGTCAAATAACTGCACCGATCCCTATGTTGTCCGAGTGCGACTATCCCCGCAGTCGCAATTGAGAAGGACCTCACCGTCTCATCCGCACGCTGGGCTGTTGGGCTTACAAGTAGTGTTGGGCTGCGGCGGGGCACTGTTGTTCCCATGCGTCACCACGACCGGAATCAGGATCGCCGGAATCACGGCAAGAATTCCCAGGGTAATCGCGGCGCCCTTGCCAATGTGATGGCCGACATTTTGAACACCGACTTTCCCGCCCACATCCGTTGTCGTCCCGGCGTCCACCAGCACATCGAGTGTCGCCTGCGTGGGTGCCTGCGGTCCCGTGCTGTCATTCGAGCGCACGCTCGTCATCTGTCCGGCTTTCACGATCACGCACACGCCTGCAAGGTTGCAAACTTTGACGATTCCTTCGAATACGATCACGTTCATCGTTCCGGTTGAATTATCGAATCCTGTAAAAAAGTCCGTGCCCACCACTCCGGCCACTCCCGCGGGCGTGCGGACTTCGAATTTTCCGTCGGGTTTCGTGATTTTTTGCGCTTGTGAGCGGATTTTTCCGTAGGTCAGTTCCAATTCGGTTTGCTGCGCTCCGGCGTCGTGCTTTAGCACTTTGATGGATGAATCCGATCCGACGTTCAACACCGATCCGTCATCCAGCGCGACTCGCGCTCGTGCGCTGGCCTGCGTATTCACTACGTCCAACCAGTCCACAACGGTTTTCGCCGATGCAGAGATCGTTTTTGCTCCACGCGCGATACTTACCGCTGGAATCACGCGGGAAACTTCGCCGGCTCTTTGGCCGGGCGTATCCGGTGCGGCAAGAGTTTCGCTCGGAATGCACAGCAGTGCGGACAAGCTAAACGCCAAAACGCAGGCGTGCGGAGACTTCATCTTCTTCATCGAGGGCTCTCCTGAATTGATTGCCGTTACTACCTTTGTTACTGGAGCGCCGCCGTGGTGTCAATTTGAATTCCCCCGAAGTTTCCCACCCGCTACCTCAACTCACGCATTATTTCGGCCTGTGCGCTATCCCGCCCGACTCTTCTCGGCTCCAAGTCAATTCGGCAGGTAGCGCAAAATCTCCGCCGTCCGGTCGTGTTGTTGCGGCGGTCGCAGGAATGACTGACCACTGCCTCCGTCATTTTGCGAAGGATTTCTTCCGGTGTTTTTTCCCGTAGGGACTCGCATATTTCTTGCACTTTCTCCATGCCAAAGAAGTCGCCCGTGGAATTCTGCGATTCGCTGAATCCATCGCTCAGAAAAATTACGGAGTCGCCGCGTTCGAGCTGTACGGTTTCGCTTTCGTAGTCTGTTTCCGGCGACATTCCTGGCGGAATGCCGCGAAGTTCCAGCTCCCGGCAGCCGCGCGCTGAAAGAATCAGCGGTTCGCAACGCGCACTGCGGCAGCATTCCCACCACTTGCCCGCCACCAAAAACAACCCCTGTTGTTTCCTGATGCACTCTGGACGCGCTAGCTAGCTAGCGGTTGCGGGCCGCGGCACGGCGAGTCAGAATGTCCTCATGCGAGCTTTCGCTTTGATCCTGGTCGCGGCTGCCATCATGGGAGGCATCTACTTCTATTACGTCAAGAAGATGCCCACGACCGATTCTGGCACCGCTCCCACTCAGGCCATCAGCCTCACCGGCGTTCGCATGGACATCACGCAAATCGCGCAGGCCGAACGCACCTACGTGGCCACCAATGGCCACTGCGTCAACCTGGACGAACTTTCCTCGTCCGGACTCGTGAATCTCGCCAGAACCGAGCGCGACGGCTACAGCTATGAAATCCAGTGCAGCGGAACCGAATTCGTCGTGACCGCGCGGCACGCTCCTGCCCCGCCGGACTCCCCAATCCGCTACCCGACCCTCAGCATCAACCAGAACATGCAGGTCAGCGAGGCCCAGTAAGAAGTCCTTCTAGAGCCTTACGGGCAGAATCTCTGTAAACTTTTCGGAACTTTTTCCTGCCCCGCTACGTTCCTTTCCACAGAGCGGCGCCACGGCGCTGCGACAGATTCCCCGGGCACGACATTCAGCTAGAGAGATAGTTTATTAGGACGTTAAAGGAGATGGTTATGGGTGACGTCGGTGTTGGCATCGTTGGTCTGGCGGCAGTTGTTCTTTCCTTGGGCATTCCGATGGCGGCCATGTATACGTACTATCGCGTGAAGAAGCTGCGTGCCGATGAACGCATGGCGGCAATCGCGCGCGGCATCACGGTCCCGTTCGAGACGGAAGTTACGCCCACGGCGCGTTCTCGCAAGAATGGAATACTGCTCGTGAGCGGCGCAATCGGCTTCATGGCAACTTTCGGAGCCATCGCCGGCATCGAACACGAGCCGGACACCTGGTCCGCGGCGGCATTTGGCTTGATTCCTCTCGCCATCGGCATCGGGTACTTTGTCGATTTCACACTCAGCCGCCGCGAAGCCCATTCCTGATCTTTCCGTAACGCGGGTTTCGCTCCCGCGGCTTTTCTCCAGCCCAACTCCGGCGAATTCATTTCGCCGGGGTTGCCGTTTTCAGCCGAGCCGGACAATCGCAATCCATGTGTTAAACTCCTCTTCGATGCATCCCGCCATTCCTCTGCTTCTCGAATTGCAGAAAACAGACAATGAAATCGCATCGCTCCGCGCGAATCTGGATACCGCTCCAAAGCGCATCCGCGAAGCCGATGCTAAATTAAGCGGAGCGCGTGCGGCTGTGGTGTCAGCGAAGGACGCGCTAGCGCAAATCGTTGCGGTTCGCAAGAAAACAGAATTCGAAGTTACGGAATGGCGCGAACGCGCAAAGAAATTTCGCGCGCAAACCGCGGCCGTAAAAACCAACGAAGCCTACAAAGCACTGCTGCACGAAATTGCCAACGCTGAAATGGAAATTGCGAAAGCGGAAGACACTCAGCTCGAACAAATGATGGCCGCCGAAGAAGCCGAAAAAAATGTGAAGACCACCGAGGCCGCGCTACGCGAGTCCGAGCAAACCATCGCCGCAGAACGAAAAGAAATTGAAAATCGCGCGCGCGAAGTGAATCGTAAATTGCTTGCGGATATTTCCGTGCGCGACAGAATCGCCGCGCAAGTTCCGGAAAAAATCCTCGACGTGTATTCGCGCGCCGCGAAACGCCACCACGGTGTCGCTCTCGCCGCAGCCGTAAACGAACAGTGCCGCGGCTGCGGAATGCGCTTGCTTCCGCACGTCTATCAGGTAGTGTACAAACCGGAAAATCTCGAATTACAAACCTGCGAAACCTGCGGGTGCATTTTGTATCCATCGGAACCGGCCACGCCGCCAAGTTCTGGCGCAAATCCTTCGGCGGCGTCGGCTTAGTGATGGGGGCTTCGTAATGGCGCCGCGAACTCCACCACATCGCGCTTCGGGACTTTTCGGCGAACCTGCTCCGGAAACAAAACCCGTTGCGTGGCGCGCGAACATCGATGGCGGCTCGCGCGGAAATCCCGGGCCCGCATCCTATGGTGTGGTGATTCGCGACCCGCGCGGAGAAATTGTCGCGCGGCTGAAAAAATATATCGGGCGAACCACCAACAACGTCGCGGAATACTACGGGCTGATCGCTGCGCTCGATTACGCGCAATCACATTCTATCGGAGCGCTGCGCGTCGAAAGCGATTCCGAACTGCTCGTAAAACAGATGCGCGGGCAATACAAAGTAAAGAGCGCCGATTTGAAACCGTTGTACGAGCGCGCAAAAAAAATGTCGCAAACATTCGCCTCGTTCCGCATCGATCACGTTTATCGTGAGCAGAACCGCGAAGCCGATTTGCTGGCGAATGAAGCGATGGACGAAGTTTCTGGCAAACCGCCCGTTGTCGAGAATCGAAATTCGAAAATGGAAAATGGAAAATCGAAAACCGAAAATCGAAATCCGGCTCCCGCAATCAAAGTTCGCGCCCGTTTTCGAAGTGGCGTTCTCTATCCCCTCGAGGATGTCGATCTCCCCGACGGCGCTGAAGTGGAAATACTGCTCAGGCTCGCTGGCAAAAGCTAGCGCCGTTTCCGGCATCTCGGTAACGCGACAATCGAAGAGAGATTCCTCGCTGCCCTCCCGAATGACGGTGTGACGAGGGGCGCTGGTGTCAGCATCAGGCTCTTCAATCAAAACCTAGCTTCAGCTATTCCTGAGCGGCGGCGCGCTTCAATGCTGCTATGTCGATCTTTTTCATTTGCAGCATTGCCTGCATGACGCGCTGTGCTTTCTTCTGGTCCTTGTCGGCCAGCAATTCGCCCAAGATCGTGGGAGTGACCTGCCAGGACAAACCATATTTGTCTTTCAGCCAGCCGCATTGTGATTCCTGACCGCCGCCTGCAGTTAGCCTGTTCCAGTAGTGGTCCACTTCTTCCTGCGTCTGGCAATTGATGACGAACGAAATTGCTTCGGTGAATTTGAAAAGCGGACCACCGTTCAGCGCGATGAAGTCCTGCCCTTCGATTTGGAAGTTCACGACCATGACGGCACCGGCCGGACCGGGTCCGGCTTCTCCATAGCGCGCGATGTTCAGGATTTTCGAGCCCTTGTAAAGCGAAACGTAAAAGTCGGCTGCTTCCTCGGCATTGCCGTCGAACCACAGAAACGGGCTGATTTTTTGCATGAGGATCCTTATTGTTTTTATTTCAGGGCGTAGGAACGGTAGAGGGTGTCGCGCTGGGCGGGGATGAAGCCGGCATCGGAGATCACGCGGCGAAGTTCGCCTTCGTTGGTGCGATTGCGAACGCCGGCGGCGTACACGACATTTTCTTCGATCAAGATGCTGCCGACGTCGTCGGCGCCGAATTGCAGGCCGACCTGGCAAACTTTGATCCCGGGAGTGAGCCAGCTCGATTGGATGTGATCGATGTTGTCGAGGTAAAGGCGGCTGACGGCGAGCGTTTTCAAATAATCGACAGCCGTGGTTTCCTGAACTTTTTTTCCGAGCGGCGTGTTGTCGGAAGCGAAAATCCACGGGATGAATGCGGTGAAGCCGCCGGTGTCTTCCTGAATGCGGCGAATGCGCTCGAAATGATTGACGCGATGGCGCAGCTCTTCGCCGCACCCGAACATCATGGTGGCAGTGGTACGCAGCCCAAGTCTGTGCGCGGCGCGGTGCATATTTTCCCAATCGTCGCTGGTGCATTTGAGGCGCGCGATTTTGGAGCGGACTTCATCATCGAGAATTTCCGCGCCGCCGCCGGGGATAGATTGCAGACCAGCGTCCATCAGTCGGCGAATGGTGTCTTCGACGCTGAGTTCGCTGACCTCCGCGATGCAGAGAATTTCCGGCGCGGAAAAACAGTGCAAATGAACGGTGGGATAGCGCTGCTTGATGGAGCGGAGAAGATTCTCGTAGTAATCGATTTGCAGATCGGGATGCAGGCCGCCTTGAAGTAGAACCCCGTTGCCGCCGAGTTCGAGCATTTCTTCAATCTTCTTGAAAATTTCCTCGAAGCTGAGGATGTAGCCGTCTTTTGCGCCGATGGGACGGTAGAAAGCGCAGAAAGAGCAATACTCGGTGCAGAAATTGGTGTAATTGATGTTGCGGTCGACCTGGTAGGTGGCGATGCGCGGGTCGTTCTTTTTTAGGCGGACCTGATGGGCGGCCATGCCGATACCGATGAGGTCATCGGATTCGAGCATGTCGAGGGCTTGTCGTTTGGTCAGTGCCACGTTGGTTCTAAAGGCTCCTTGATCGCGGCGGGTCGTGCGGTTCGCCGCAGAGATAGTTTACCTGATACAGCTGCCAGACTGGCAAATCGTAGCAGTCGAAAGATATGAATCGGGTGAAATGGTGTGTACCGGGCCTGCCAGCTCGAAATGGCAGCCGAAGAAACGTCTGGAAATGGAATGTCTGATGCTAGTTCTTCGATTATTTCTTCGCGGCGGAACGATAAGGTAAGGCGGTCCCACAATCCGGTTTCAGGATAGATTGACTTGACAAGACTTGCAGCCCGTTCTGAGAGTGCACCCTTCATCTATTTGGTTGGTTCGATTCTTGCAGTCGAGCTTAGCCTAATGTGTACTAAGTCCTTAGTATTTTAACGATGAGAGACAATGATGTATGGGTTTGATCATAAGTGTCCATCCGTGCGAAGAGCCGTGCCGCGAACGGCGGCCGGCGGGCGGATCAGCGTGGGCTGGGCTGGAGTCCGACGCTACATTCGGCAGAACTGGTCTCAAGACCGGCCACTGCAAGGGCAAGAGGGCGCGATCCCGACAGGATTGGGACACCTCGAGCGTGCCCCTGCCAGACAAACATTCGACTCGCGGCAATAATCTGTGGACTGGGGCAGGGTGACGAGACATGCCGGAGCTGCCGGACATTACGGTTTACATTGAGGCGCTGGAGAAGAGGGTTCTGGGGCAGCGGGTGGAGCGTGTGCGGATTGTGAGTCCGTTTTTGTTGCGGACAGTGGAACCGCCAGTGGCGAGCGCGGAAGGGGAAAAAGTTGTTGCTTTGAGGCGGTTGGGCAAGCGGATTTGTATTGGAGTTGAAGGTGAGATTTGGCTGGTGTTGCATTTGATGATTGCGGGGCGGCTGCACTGGTTTGAGAGGGCGGGTGGCAAGTCTGTAAAGCTTTCTGGACGGCAGAACCTGGCGGCGTTCGAGTTTTCGAATGGGACGCTGGTTTGGACGGAGGCGGGAACGCAAAAGCGCGCGTCATTGCACCTGGCCGCGGGAGAAGAAGAGCTGCGGGAATTGGATCCGGGCGGCGTGGAAGTGCTCGAGTGCGGTCCTGATGAGTTTGCTGCGGTATTGAGATCGGAAAATCACACATTGAAGCGGTCGCTAACTGATCCACGATGGTTTAGCGGGATCGGGAATGCGTATTCGGATGAGATTTTATGGGCGGCGAAACTATCTCCGACGACGCTGACGCAGAAGATGAGCGATGAACAGGTGGCGCGATTGTTTGAAGCGACCCGCGCTACGCTAGCGGAGTGGGTGGAACGGCTGCGAACGGAGGCGGGCGAAGGATTTCCGGAAAAGGTCACAGCGTTTCGTCCGGAGATGGCGGTACATGGGAAGTACAAGCAGCCGTGCCCGCGATGCGGGAGCAAGATTCAGCGGATCAAATATGCGGCGAATGAGACGAATTATTGTGCGACATGCCAGACGGGCGGGAAATTATTGGCGGACAGGGCGTTTTCGCGCTTGTTGAGGGAAGATTGGCCGCGGACGTTGGAAGAATTGGAGACGCAGATGACGGAGAAGAGGGGTCGGCCACAGGGGTAGCGAGTCACAGAGAGGTGAAACGAAAGGATAACGCGGAAGCGCAATTCGAGTTTCGGCAGGCTGATTGCGTGAACGGACGTGAGAAACTGCAGCTGGCCGGATTAAATCTGTGCCTGACCGCCATCAACGAAGAGCTCGATTGCATTGACGTAGCTACTGTCGTCGCAGGCGAGGAACACTACAGCCTTTGCGACCTCATCGAGTTCGCCGACTCTGCCAAGAGGAGTGCTGCCAGCCGCGCCGTCCGAAAAATTGTTTTATTTGTTCATCAGTCAGACCCAAGGAGTTCTTGTAGCCTGGTGAGGGGACTGTGCCAGGGCTCACGACGTTAACGCGAATCTTGCGGTCTTTTGGATCCACGGACCAGCCGCGCGCGAAAGAGCGGACAGCGGCTTTCGTTGCGCTGTAAACGCTGAATGCGGGCGCTCCCTTGATGGACAATCGAAGCATTCAGAACGATGGCACTGCCGTCTTTCA